>NZ_CDWCUL010000007.1:0-36245 GCF_977828045.1 Candidatus Mycalebacterium sp.
GGAATTCTCGCGGCGGAAATTCTTGCGGTTAAAGACGCTAAACTCAGGAAAAAACTGATTGAGTTCAAAAAAACCCTTGCCGCCGATGTGAAAAAGAAGTTTGAGAAGTTAGAGAAAGAGGGTTATGTGGAGTATTTGAAGGGGAAGTGAGACTTTCTTGTTATAATGTTTGTGTCGGTTTGATTGTGAGAAGATGAAAACCTATTTTAAGCGTCAAGGTGTCAGACTGTTTAACGGGGACGCAGTGGAAGTTCTTGATAAACTTCCCGATGAGAGCGTTGATTTAATTTTCGCCGACCCCCCTTACAATCTTTCAAATGGTGGTTTCAGTTGTCATGCGGGGAAGCGTGTGAGTGTCAATAAAGGGGAGTGGGATAAGAGCAAAGGCGTAGAGAAAGATTATGAGTTCCATTTCAATTGGATAAACGCCTGTCGCAGAGTACTGAAAGAAAATGGTTCTTTGTGGGTTTCAGGGACATACCACTCCATTTACGCATGCGGATTTGCGTTACAAAGACAAGGTTGGCACCTACTTAACGAAATTTGCTGGTATAAGCCGAATGCGGCTCCAAATCTTGCTTGCCGAATGTTTGCCGCGAGCCATGAAACTTTACTTTGGGCCCGCAAAACGAAAACCGCAAAACACAAATTCAATTACAAGTTGATGAAAGAAAATGAGTGGGCGGGAGATTTTATCAAAAACTCCGGCAAACAAATGCGTAGCGTTTGGGCTATTAACACTCCAAGAAATGGAGAAAAAAAGTATGGAAAACACCCAACGCAAAAACCAGAATCTCTTTTGGAGAGAATTGTATTGGCTTGTACAAATAAAAATGACATAGTGCTTGACCCTTTTTGCGGAAGCGCGACTACAGGAATAGCGGCTCTGCGGAACGGCAGAAACTTTGTAGGGATTGACTCAGAAAAAGAGTATCTTTCGAAAATGGCGGTCAAAAGAATAAAAGATGTTGTTAAACAGAAAAAATTGTCTGTTGATGTTGCTAAATTGAAAGAAGAATCTCCCACTTATTTTGAGGCGCTTTTTAATAATTACTAGGCTTTTTGTATGGCTCAGGCTTCAGATAAATCTTGGCGTAAAATTTTTAGCGACCTAAAAATACACAAACACGATTTTACAAAATCGCCGTTCGTTATTACAAATAAACAGATTAAAGAGTCCTGCCAGAGTTTTACAACTACGGGAGAAAAGGAAGTCCGTATTTTGTGCAAGCAGGATTCCCGTGAAGACCGCCCTGAAGTTTTTCAGGAAAATGACCTTTTTCTGCTTCCCATTAAGAATGGCACTTACGCAATTGTAGAAGGTGAGGGATATGTGGACATTCCCGAAATTGAGACAAAGACAGAAATTTACAAGTCAAAACTCGGTTTCTGCCTTGACACTTCCAATGTAGGCGATTCGGAAATGCAACATCTGGACTATGCTTATGCTTCAAGTTTGATTCGCAGTTTGATGGATGATGACACTTTTGTTTTGACAATACGCGGACGCAAATATACTCCTGAATTTTCTTTTTCAGTTGGTAAACACAAACAGATTTTGGATGTTCAAAGTGTTCAAACCGAGGTTGATGCCGGATATGAAGGGAAAAGCAAAGTTTTATTAATTGAGGCAAAAAACTCTTCAACGGACAATGTGATTATAAGGCAAATGTATTATCCGTTCCGGCAGTGGCAAACTTTCACAAAGAAGCCGGTTGAATTAATTTTCTTTGAAAAAAGGGAAGTAAATTACTGTGTATGGCGGTTTGTTTTTGATGATGTGAATGACTACAACAGCATACGCTTTGTTGATTCGGCTCGTTATCAAATAGCGGATTAGGAGGTTGAGATGGCTATAAGAGAAGATTCAAGAATAGAAAAACAATTTAAAGTTCCCAACTTAAAGACACGCAACGGATTTCGTCAATTTCTTGTAAATCAATGGATGAAAGAATCCTTTGGCAAGAAGTATCGATATTTTGTTGAAGATTTATCTAATGGTAAGAGGATTTACCTTGAACGTCCGGCAAGACTAAACAAGGGATGTGATTTTGTCATTTTTATAGAAGACTTGTTTTTATATAAAAATGGGAACGACAAACCGCCAAGTCATAAAGATTTGTTTGCCGACTTAAAAAGGAAGAAGAAGTTTTTAAGTTCCGGTGATTGGAAGGAATTAATTCGTGCGATTGAAAAGGTTTATAAGACGACTTCTTGCAATGTTTCTCTTAACTGTGTGGGTAGAATCAACAAAAATTCCCCCATGACTCTTGAACAAATTCTTTATTTGTGCAAATGGTTTTTTCTTGAACAAGATGTCACTTATTGGTCTTACAATGGAAGAGATATGTTATTTGAGAAAATCCAGTCAATCTAAACTGATGTCCAAATACTGTTTGACAACTAAAACCGATCGGTTTTGATCAGCCTCAAAGGAGAAAACTTTGAGCGCAAAGCAAATTCAATGCCCCGAATGTGGCGGAAAAGAGTTTATAAGCCAGCCCGACAGTTATTCGGTCTATGAAGCGGACGGAAATAAACTCCGGTTTGTTTCAACGGAACTTGCTAACGACGAAGACAAACTTTACTGTCGCGATTGTAGCGCGGAACTTGATACCGAAAGCGTAGAGTTTGTTTAATTCAAACAAACTCCATCAACCTGTCAATCTCTCTCTGTCTCATTGCTATATCCACAATAAGCGCGGTCATTATCAGCAGCATATAGACGATTGACGCACCGAACGCGCCTTCGTATCCCTTGTTTGTTCTCGCGCATTTTATGACCGTTATATTGAAATAAACGCCCAGCGCGAGCGCGGCGGCGGCGAAGTAGCCCGAAGTTATTCCCATAAGCGACATAATTAAAGTCAGAGGAATGAGGGAGATTGAATAAAGCACAATCAGAATGTTTGTGTATTTTTCGCCGAACGCGACCGGCAGAACGGCGATTCCGGCTTTTTCGTATTCACCGCTGTATTTCTGCGCGAGCGCCCAGAAGTGAGGCGGCTGCCAAAGCATCATAAACGCGAAAAGAATAAGCGCATCAACCTCTATCGCGGGTCGCACCGCCGTGTATCCGATTAAAACCGGAAGCGCGCCCGGAATTCCGCCCAATATCGTGCCGAACGGCGAATTGCGCTTCAAAAACATCGTGTATAAAACCGTGTAGCTAACTGCGGCAAGCACGATAAGAAAAGAGTTGAGAGGGTTTATCCAAATCGCAGAGGCTATTGCCGAACCCGTTATCAGAACCCACGAAACGACAACGGAATTCTTCTCTCCGAGCCGTTCAAGCGCGCTTACTCTCGCGTTCAGCCGATTCATCAGTTTGTCGGATTTTCTGTCAAGAAAGTTGTTGAAAATCGCCGCGCCCGCCGCGCTCGCCATCAGGGTCAGACAGCCGAACAGGGCGACGCCCGGCGCCGGAATGCCTTTCAAAGACAAAACCATTCCGGCAAATCCGGTGAACACCACGCTCAGGATAATTCCCGGCTTTGAGAGGATTACCGTTGAAACGACTATTTCGCGTATGGGATTTTTGTTCATCGCTCTTTAAGCGGGGCTTTCGCTGTCAAACCACCGCAGAAGCACATATGAAAGAATATGCAGTCCGACCAGAAAATGAAGTGCGGTGGCGGCAAACTGCAATTCGGAATGAATCATTCCAACCCCGATAATAATTTGAAGAAAAACCGAGCCGAGAATCACATATGCGGCTTTCCTTGTTTTCGCGCCGCCGAAAATCGCTATTCCGACCGCGAACAGGGTTATCAAATACGCGAGAGCCCTGTGCGAAAAATGATACAAAACCGTGCCGGAGAGTTCGGATGGAACCCACACGCCGAGGCATTTTGGAAAATCAAGCCCGCAGGCGAGCCCCGCGTGCGAATGGCGCACGAACGCTCCCAAAACCGCCTGAGTGAAAATAATCGCGGCGAAAATAAACCACATTCCCCCGGTCCCCGAAAGTGAGAGCCCGCCGCGCGGTTCGCTTTCAAAACGGCTCATGTAAAGCACAAGGCAGAATATCAGCGCGCCGTTTGCGAAATGAAGCGTGGTCAAATCGGTCGGGATTTTCAGAAGAACCACAAGTCCGCCGAGAACAATCTGAAAAAGCAGCAGGAAAACCGTGAGAACCGGAACCGCTTTTGTTGCTCCCGCATACGATTTGAAGCGGCGTGCCGAAAGCCAGATTATCAAAACCGCCACAACCGCCCCGATGACGCGGTGCAGAAACTCCGCATATATGTCCCACCGCAGAGGCGGAAGCACTTCGCCGTGGCAAAGCGGCCAGTCCGGGCACGCGAGCCCGACCTTCAAGCCCGCAACAACATTTCCCCAGACCAGAAGAACGACAAGAGAAATGACCGAAAGCCGTGCGAGCATTTAATTCACCGCGGGAATGCGCGTAAAGGTTTCAAAGATTGTGAACCCTATGAGAAGTGAAAGCAGGAAAAGCGGATAGATGGCGTAAACCCATGTGAGTTTGTCCTCAAATTTCAAATGCATGAAATAGAGCGCGACTATGCCCGCTTTGACCGAAGCGATTACCATCGCGACCGTTATGTTCAGGTAGCCGCCCAGATTCTTGCTCGCGCTCCAGACCGTTAGCGCGGTAAGCGCCATCAGCGTAACCCACACAATCACATACTGCCGTATTCCGTGCGAGTGGTTGTCGTGTTTTGCGTTTTCGTGCGTTGACATTTTTCCTCCGGTCAGCCGATTAGATAAAGCAACGGAAAAAGATATATCCAAATCAGGTCCACAAGGTGCCAGTAAAGTCCCACAAGCTCAACCGGCGTGTTGTATTCCGCGCTGAAAACTCCCCTGCGTGTGAGAACAAAAATCCAGCCCATAAGAGCAATCCCCACGAAAACGTGGATCATATGCAGTCCGGTCATCATGAAGTAAAGGGCGAAAAATATGTTCGTATCAGGATAGACGTGGTGGTCAAACTTTGCGCCGTATTCAAAGTATTTGTTTACTCCGAACGCCAGAGCGCACACGACCGTTATCGCCAAATAGATGAGAATTTTGCGCGTATCGCCGGTTTTTGAAGCCGCGACCGCGAGAGCCATTGTCAAACTGCTGAAAATAAGAACAACCGTGTTGGTCGCGCCGAGCGTTACATTAAGTTCCAGACTGCTTTCATGAAAAAGTTCAGGAAACTTCGCCCTGAAAAGCGCGTAGGCGGCAAAGAGCCCGCCGAAAAGCAGAATCTCGGTTCCGAGAAATAGCCACATTCCAAGTTTGGAAGACTCATATTCGGTTACCGGGTCAAGGTCGTGGTTTGCGTGCGTTGCATCATACATTGTTTATTTATCACCGTATCCGTAAGTCCAGTCCGTAAAGGTCGGGATTTTTTCAAAGTTTTCATGAGGCGGCGGCGATTTGGTTTGCCATTCGGGAGAGAGCGAATCGTAAGGGTTGTCTTCCGCTTTTTCGCCCCTGAACACTCCGCGCAACAGATTCGCGAACATAAGGATTATTCCAAGCCCCAGAACCCACGAGCCGTAAGTTGAAATCAGATGGCCTACGGTGAACTCATCGGGATAACTCGCGTATCTGCGCGGCATCCCCTGAGTGCCCATTATGTGCTGAATGAAAAAGGTTAAGTTGAAACCGATAAAGACTAAAAACCACGCCAGTTTAGCGACCCGCTCGTTGAAGTTTCTGCCGAACATTTTCGGGAACCAGTAGTGCAGTGCGCCGAAGAACGCCATAACGGTTCCGCCGAACATAACGTAGTGCATATGCCCCACAACGAAGTATGTGTCATGCAGGTGGACGTCTGCGGCGAGCGAGCCGAGGAAAACGCCTGTCAGCCCGCCGACCGTGAACAGAAAAATGAACGACAGCGCGTAAAGCATCGGCGAGGCGAGCAATATGGAGCCTTTGTAAAGCGTGGCGATCCAGTTGAACACTTTTACGGCTGTCGGTATGGCGACAAGCATTGTTATGAACGAAAATACCTGCGCCGCGAGCACCGAAATTCCGCTCACAAACATATGATGCATCCACACAAGGAAACTGATTATCGCTATTCCAAAGCTGGAAAACGCGATGGCTTTATAGCCGAAAATGGGTTTTCTTGAAAACACCGGAATAATCTCCGATATGACGCCCATTCCCGGAATAATCATTATGTAAACGGCGGGGTGAGAGTAAAACCAGAAGAAGTTTTGTAGCAAAATCGGGTCGCCGCCCTTGGCGGGGTCAAAGAAACCGATGTCAAGCACTCTCTCCGCAATTAGCAAAAGCAGAGTGATTCCCACAACAGGAGTCGCGAGCAACTGCAGAATTGAGGTCGCGTATGACGCCCATATAAACAGCGGCAGCCGCCCCCAGTTCATTCCGGGCGCACGGAGTTTGTGTATGGTAACGATGAAATTCAGCCCCGTCAGAATTGACGAAAATCCCAGAACAAAAATCCCGAAAGTTATCAAAATGACGTTCGTTCCGCTCTTTACGCTGTATGGCGCGTAGAAAGTCCAGCCAGTGTCAACGGTGTCTCCGAGCAGGGCGTAGAGGAGAATTGCGGCTCCGGCAAGGTATATCCAGTAACTTGCTATGTTCAGTTTTGGAAAGGCCACATCGCGCGCACCTATCATAAGAGGTATGAGGAAGTTGCCGAAAGACGCCGCAAGCCCCGGAACGATGAAGAAAAACACCATTATTGAGCCGTGAAGCGTGAACAGAACGTTATACGTGTGAGGCGAAAAAATATCAGCTTCGGGCGTGGCGAGTTCATAGCGCATCAAAAGCGCAGTTACTCCCGCAAGCGAGAAGAAAAACAGCAAACTCGCGAGATACATCAGCCCGATGCGTTTATGGTCGGTGGATGTCAACCACGTCCACAGCCCCGTTCCGCCGTGAGCGAAATAAGGAGTGTGAGTGGCTTGTATGTTATTTTCCGGCATTAAATTCCCCTTTCTACTTCAACGTTTTCACATACTCTATGATATCAGAAACATCATTTTCGGAGAGTATCCCCTTGAATGACGGCATCACCGGCTCGTAGCCGGCGACCATTTTCGCCTGCGGTTCATATATGGACTCTATAAGGTAATTCTCATCGGCGCGCACCTTGTTGCCGTTTTTGAGTTTTTCAATTCTGCCAAACACCCCTTTGAAAGTGGGCGCGATGCCGGGGCTTCCGTCTATGCTGTGGCAGGCGTTACAGCCCCTGTTTTGGTAGAGTTTTTCGCCCCTTTTGTGCGCCGGAAGCGATGAGGAGATTCCGGCCGAAGCCGTGTCCGCGCCGTCTTTCCCTTCCCAGCGGGCGAACGCTTCGGGGCTCATGACGTTCACACGCGCGAGCATCTGCGAATGCCCGGTGCCGCAGTATTCGGCGCAGAATATGATGAACGAGCCCACCTTGGTCGGGGTGAACCAGAGTTGCGTGAACCTTCCGGGCAGGATGTCTTGTTTGACCCTGAAAGCCGGAATGAAAAAGCTGTGCAGAACGTCATCAGACCTCATTATCATCTTTACGGGCAGGTTCTGCTGAACGTTGAGTTCGTTTATGGTTTTTCTGCCGTTAGTGTATTCAAACTGCCACAGCCACTGCTTGCCGATCACCGTAACCTCAACCGCTTCGTCCGGAGGGGTTCTGAGTTCGTTAAACACTACAAGACCGTGAATAAAAATAGCCATAAGAATGATGGACGGCACAACAGTCCAGGCTATTTCAAGCGGCTCATTTCCCGTGATGCTCGGCGTTTTGTCGTTCGCCGTTCTTCTTCTGTATTTCACCGCGAAGACTACGAGAACCACCGAAATAATTATGAAAAATATGAATGAAATAACGGTTACCGCTATCAGCACATTGTCCACTCTGGGCGCAATCTCTGAAGCGGCTTCCGGTAACCAACTGTTCATTTAAGGATTAACAAACCTCCGACCTTTTATGCTTTGCGTCTCCACATTCTGTAAAGAAAAGCCGTGAGAATAAGCAGTGTAACCACTCCGGAGAGTTTTACTATATTGATTGCCCTAAGGGCGTATTTTTTCCCAACGGGGTCGAATTTGTAACAAAAAAGAAGCACTTTGTTGATTATGCCGCCTCCGCCGATTTGTCCGTCGGACGCTTCAATCAGCGCAAGTTTGAGGTCTGAAGGGGAATGCTGAATGCCGTAGAGATAGCGGGCGATTTTACCCCTCGGAGTCAGAACAATTAGCGCGGACTGGTGGTCAAACATCTTTCCCTCTTTTCTGAATCCGAAACCCGCGGCTTCGGTAATGCGCTTGATTTCCCCGTGTCCGGCAGTGAAAAAGAGCAAATCCCCGGCGCCTTTTTTGTGAGTGAGAATGGCGCGGTTTTCCCCTGCTTTGCGCGCCGCGATTTCGGTTGTGTCCGTCTCATCAAAACTTACGGTCAGAACCCTGTAATCGTCGCCGATTTTCAGGGAGTCAATCCCGCCCGCGAGCGCGTTCGCGGTTTCCGTGAGAAACTGCATCGCGAAGCGGCAGTTATGAGGGCAGCTGTAAAACACAAGGTTCAGAAGAACGGGTTTTCGCCCGTCAAAGAATTGTCCGATTTTCTGTTTCTCCCCCAGATGATTCACAAGAGATATGTCGCCGGGGATTTGCTCTCCGAGTTTTTCCGTTATTCCCACCTGTTTGAGTTGTGCGGTGTCCGTTATGGAAAAAGCCGCCGCGCAGTGTAACAGAACAACAAAAAATACAACTGTTTGTTTTAGCAACATATCTTGTTCGGTGTGGGGGAAACCCGCGCGGACGCGCAAAATTCTATACACGGCGGGTGAGGTGTCAAGAATATCCGCGCGGAGGTTTTACAGATGCAGGTCTTCAAACACGGGACCCTCAGGTCTGTTTCGCGAAAGATGCTCCGTGCTTGCAAATTCAGCGTCAAAACCGCCTTTTTCAATCAAGCACGCGAGCGCTTCGGCCGCGCCATATGAAATCATAAGCCCTCTGCCCGTGTGCCCGAAACACTCATACACATTTTCCAGTCCGGGCGCTTTGCCCAAAAAGCCCGACCTGTCCGCCGTTTCGCCATACATTCCCGCCCAACCCCTTATGAATTTCAGGTTTTCAAACGCCTTGATTCTTTTTGAAAGCGGTTTCCATATCAGCCGCGCGAACGGGCTTTGTTCGTCCAAACTGTAAAAATCGTAGCGGTAGTTCACCCCGAACGGCTCGTCAAGATTGGAAAATCCGACCACAACGCCGTCCCCTTCGCCGTGGAAAAACACATTGCTTGTGTCAACAACCATTCCCACTTTTGAGATGTCAAGACGGGGGCATTTGACAATCTGCAACTGCCGCCTGCGCGGTTTTACGGCGTTTTCTTCCATGCCGTAAAGAGACGCGATGCGCGAAGCCCACGCGCCCGCGGTGTTTATAAGCGCCCCGCACTTATACGCGGTTTCCCGGCGCTCTTTTGAGGGCGGAGTTCCGGCGAGCACGTCTTCGGGGGGTTCTCCATCGTCCATCTGTGTAACCCAAACCGTTTTCACCTCTCCCCGCTCAACTTCAATCCGGCGCGCGAAACTCCTGTCAACAAACTGTGCGCCGCCGTCTCGCGCCTCTTTTCTGTAAAACTCCCTGAGCGCGTAGTGGTCAATAAAACCCGCGTCCCGCGAAATTGACAGACTTTCAACCCCGCTTGTGTCGGTTACAAAATCAAGATGTTTCGTGATGTCTTTCGCGCCGTAAAACTCAATATCCAGCCCGCACTCGCGGTGGAGCGGAAGTTTTTCCCGCAGTTCCCGGTCAGTTTTCTCATCGTGAAGCCAGTAGTAGCCGGACTGTTTGAATGAGACGATGTCCGCTATCTTTTCGTAAAACCGTATTGAGCGCGCGCAAAGCTCAACATTTGCCCTGCCTTGCCATGTCGCGCGAACACCGCCCGCGTTTTTGAGAGACGATGAAAACTCTCCGTCAAGGTCAGGGTCAATGACAAAGATTTTCGCGCCCGGAAATCTTAAACAGATTGAGCGCGCGCAAGCCGAGCCGATTATGCCCGCGCCGACTATGAGAAAATCGCAATGTTTTTCCATTGCGTCTTAAATTATAACGGAATTCGCAGGCACCCGGCATTGAGCCGAGTATGAGAATTCGCGGATTTTCGGGCAGAACGGGCGGAAAACTTCTCGCGGCGCCGGTCAATTTTTATCCGTCTCGCCTTCCTTTAAGCCGCAACGCATTGAGGGTTATAAACCCGCCCGCGTCCGCCTGATTGTAAAGATTGTCTTTTTCAAAAGTGGCGAGCGCCGGGTTGTAAAGAGACTTCGGTGACTTTCTTCCCACAACTGAAACCGCGCCTTTGAACAGTTTTATGCGCGCCGTGCCGGTTACGTTTTTCTGCGATTGTTCAACCGTTTTCATAAGCGCTTCCATTTCCGGCGAATACCAGAACCCGTAGTAGATGATTTCCGAGATTTTCGGCGCAAGAGAGTCTTTGAGCCGCATGACCTCGCGGTCAACGGTGATGGACTCAAGCCCCCTGTGAGCGGCGTGGAGAACGGTTCCCGCGGGCGTTTCGTAAACCCCGCGCGATTTTATTCCGACAAAGCGGTTTTCAACAATGTCCGCGCGTCCGATTCCGTGCCTGCCCGCGATTTTGTTCAGGCGCATGATGAGGTTCGCCGGCGAAAATTTTTTGCCATTCAAGCGCGCGGGGACGCCCTTTGCAAAATCTATTTCAACGTATTCGGGCTTGTCAGGGGTTTTTTGCGCAGACACGGTCATTTCAAACATCGCCTCGTCCGGCTCAACCCACGGATCTTCCAAAATGCCGCCCTCGTAACTTGTGTGAAACAGATTTCTGTCGCAACTGTATGGCTTGCTTTTGGTTACGGGGATTTTAATTCCGTGTTTTTTTGCAAACCCAAGCAGATCCGCGCGCGATGAAAAATCCCACTCGCGCCACGGCGCGATGATACGCAGATTGGGCGCGAAGGTCTGATAAACAAGCTCAAAACGCACCTGATCGTTTCCCTTTCCGGTTGCTCCGTGGGAAACGGCAAACGCTTTTTCTTTGAGCGCTATCTCCACCTGCCTGCGCGCGATAAGAGGGCGGGCGAGCGATGTTCCAAGCAGATAAGAGCCCTCATAAACCGCTCCCGTTTTGAGCGCGGGAAAAATGAAATCACGTGCGAACTCCTCTTTGAGGTTGGCAACGATTGCCTTGCTCGCGCCCGTTGCAAGAGCTTTTTCGCGCGCGGCTTTTATGTTTTCGTTCTGCCCGACATCGGCGATAAATGCGATTACATCGGCATCGTATTCGGCGATGAGCCACTTGACGATGATTGAAGTGTCAAGCCCGCCGGAATAAGCAAGCACGATTTTTTTTCGTGATTTTTTCATTAGTCTTTCCGCGAAATGCCGCGCCTATCCCCTCAAATCAAGAAGATAGAATTTCGCGCCTCTGTTTTCGTAAAACTTTTCAAGGGAGACCCCCACATACTCTATTCTCTGTAACTCGTTGCCCTCATACTGAACCTTTTTGACCTCGTCCGAGATTGCCGTTTTGATTGGAATCTGCTTGTCGGGAACCTGCTGGCAAATGCAACCGAGAGTCAGTTCATTTTCAGCGAAATCGTCTTTGATTATGAACCCGACCGAGAAAGTCGCGTTGGCGAGCTCAACCACCGCGATGGTAACGGGCGGGGTGGAGCCGGAAGGGTCTTCGGCTACAAACTTGTATCCGTAGGAGGCAACTTCCTTGCCCGAACTCACTATTGAATCAAGGTTCCAATAGTCTTCGTTTTCAATCATGCAAATAACCCGCATAGAAACCTCACCGGAACCATTACACTAACACAAAAGCCGCTTTTCTGCTAAAACCCGCCGCGCCCGGACATTCGTTTTTCCAAAAGGGAATTTCCGTTTCTCACTTTATTCCTTTTCCCTTCAACAACTCCGCCGCCGCCGCCATGTCTTCGGGAAGCGGGGCGGAAAACCTCACTTCTTCGCCCGATGCCGGATGAGTGAAAGCGATGCGCGCCGCGTGCAACGCCTGCCTGCGCAAAACCTTTGACAGCCCGGACGCGCCCGGAGGGTTTTTCCCGCCGTAAAGAGGATCGCACGCGACCGGATGCCCCGCTTCGGCAAAATGAACCCTTATCTGGTGGGTTCTGCCGGTTTTAGGTTTGATTTTCACAAAAGTCCACCCGCGCAATATTTCAACCGTTTCCCATTCCGTAATTGAATCGCGCGCTTTTACGGGATTTTTGCCCGACATTTTTTTTCTGTTGGACGGGCTTCTCCCTATCTTTGAGGAGAAAACGCCGGAGCTCTCTTTCATCTCTCCGAGCACAATCGCCGAGTATTCCTTGCGCACCGAGCGCCCGGCAAACTGAGCCGCAATGGCGGCGTGGCACACGTCATTTTTGGCGACCACAATCACGCCCGAAGTGTCTTTGTCCAGCCGGTGGACTATGCCGGGTCTTTGCGCGCCGCCGATTTTTGAGAGGTTTGAGTATCTGTGAGCGAGCGCGTTCGCGATTGTGGCGCTTTTCCGCCCCGCTCCGGGATGAACCACGATGCCCGCCGGTTTGTTTATGACGGCAATGTCATCGTCCTCAAAGATTACATCAAGCGGAATGTTCTCCGGCCGCACGAAATCCGGTTCGGGCGGTGAGGGGTGAAAATCCACTTTTTCTCCGCCCTCAAAAATCACCGAGGGCTTGAATTTCGCGCCGTTCATAAGAATTTCGCCCGATTTGATAAGGGCGGCGATGCGCGAACGGCTTTGCGGCAGAATGAGCGCGAGCGCGGAATCCGCTCTTTTTCCGGCGAATTTGGGCGGCACGGTTACAGTTGTTGCTTCAATTTTCATTTTTTTAAGTTTTCTTTCTTACGATGATTTTTGTTCCCTCGCCGCCGAAACGCTCAAGCGCGCCGCCCTTGTTGACCGCGATTTCCAAAAAGCCCGAACTTCCCCTGACCGCAACCGCCTTTCCGGGGGCGCGGCTTGAATAAGAGTCTGAAACGCCGTCTATGAATGTGCCCGCGATTTCAACTTCAACCGGATTTTCAATGCCGTCCGCCGCGATGTTTGATATGAGATTTCCGAACGCGTCCGCGTAAACGGCAATCCCTTCAACGGTTTGCGCGTTCAGAATGACCGTCTCCGCAACTTCAAGCATGACGGGTTTTTCAACTGCGCGTCCGAGTTCCGAAGGTTTTACGCCCAAAGACAGATGTGCTGCGGCGGGAGCGAAAATATCCCTGCCGTGAAATGTGGAACCGGTCGCTTTGAGCGTGTATGCGGGGTTTTCTATTTCGTAAGCGGAAAACGAGGGGAAATTCTTAAAAACATGCGTGAAAATTCCGTTGTCCGGACCGACAAAAAAATTTTCGCCCGCCTGAACGGCGATGGGTTTTCTGCCGCTTCCGACTCCGGGGTCAACAACGGCGAGGTGAACGGTTTGCGGTCGGAAAAACGGGTATGAGTTTTTTATCACAAACGCGGCGCGCCGGACATTAAAACTGTCCAACTCACAAGCTAAATCCACAAGGCGCGCCTTGGGGTTGATGGAGAGAATAACCCCTTTCATAACGCCCGTGAAATGGTCCCGTGAACCGAAATCCGAACATATTGCTATCACTCCGGACATTTTCTACGAGCAGGGTTCTGAATCCCTGTCTGCCGTGAAAGACCCCGCCGTGCCCCTGTCGCTTTCATAGTCAATGGTTTCACACCTCACCACTCCGTCTTCGTAAATGGCGAAGTCTTTTTTACCCGTAACCCCGATGCTTATGGGAGACGTCTGCCACCCGAAGCCCGCGACATAAAGCCCGTCCGCCGAGCCGCCCGCACTTTGAGAGTCAAAATCCGCTCTTAAGCAGTATCCGGCTTTGGGTTTATCGCACACCGCCGAGGATGCCGAGCCCGAATCCGCGCCTTCAAAGGATTCGTCAACGAGGGCGTCAAAAGAGCCGCAGGTCTGCCCCGAGCTTTTGGGGCAACGCAGTGAAGGCGCCTGCGCCGGGTCGCCGATTTTGTCAACATAGTTCTGAATGCCGTCTCCATCCGAATCCTGAATGGCAAACTGCAATTCCGCTGAGCCGAGCACTTGAAGCATTTTTTTCGCGCTCAACTCATTCGCCGCGCTTCTTGTGCCAATGAAGTTTGGAATTGCGAACGCCGCGAGAACGCCGATGATTATGAGAACTATGAGAAGCTCAACAAGTGTGAACGCGGCGCGACCGCTTTTTTTGTGATGGTTTTTCACGCACCGAATACTACAACACAATAAAATCGGCGACAATGTTTTTCACTCTAAGTGTCTCCCGACACAATTTTTACAAGGTTTCCGTCGGTCGTTTCAAGATAAAGAAAGCCGAGGGCGTCCACCTTTCTTGCCACTCCTTCAATCTCCGTGCCGTCATCTTTTATTTTCACGGTTTCGTTCAGTTTCCCCCACCGCGCCGCCCACCGCGCGACCGTCCAGTTGTGTCCTTTTGACATGAGGTCCGTGTTTTGCGCGAAAAGGTTTTTTAGAAGCGCGGTTGTAAATTCGTCCCTGTCAACATCGCGTCCGAGGATTTCCGACATTGAGGTCGTGCGGTCTGAAAAACCTTCCATAAGGTTGTCAATACTCTCGCGCGAGAGGTTGATGTTGACACCGATGCCGATGACTATGAAGTCGCACAAGCCGCCCGCGGGCTCGGCTTCCGAAAGGACGCCCGCGATTTTTTTGCCGCCCGCGAGTATGTCGTTGGGCCACTTGATTTCAGATTCTATTCCGAAGCCGTCAAAAGTGTCCGACAGCGCGAGAGACGCCATAAACGTTGCCGCAGGGCACACTTCGAGGCTCAAATCCGGGCGGAAAAGCGTTGACATAAAAAGGCTGCCGCCCGCAGGCGAAACCCACTGTCTTCCCTTGCGTCCGCGTCCGTCCGTCTGGCTGTCTGCGATAACGGTTGTGCCATCGCGCGCGCCGTTCCGCCCCATTTCACGCAAGACCGAGTTTGTGGAAACGGTCCGGTCAAAAAAGAGCACATCCGCACCGAAGGACGTGACCGCGGAGGTTATTTTCAACTTTTCGCTTTCAGAAAATCCCATCTTTCAACGCCTTGCACGGCAACCGGAATTATGCTGTGAAAATCGGGCGAAACACAAGAGGAAACCCGCCGCTCCCGTTTTGTTGACAAACACAAACCCTTTTTCTATAATACAAAGCTTACGGCTGGAGGCTCATCGCCAGGGCCCATAGCTCAGTTGGTCAGAGCAGCGGACTCATAATCCGTTGGTCCCAGGTTCGAGTCCTGGTGGGCCCACAACCGGTGGAAAAATAACCCAATGCGGGAAACACAAGGTTCAACAAATGACGGCATCAAAGAGCAGATAAACTCGCTTAAAAAGCTCCAATCCGTTGATGTTGAGCTCCGAAAAATAGAAAAAGATCTGCAAAAATATCCCAAAGAAGTCTCGGTTTTTAAGGACGAACTCCAGTCCATCAGCGAATCTCTGGTTGAAAAGAAACTCCAGATAGAGGAGTCGGATAAGTCAAAATTGCTTCTGGAAAAGCACCTGTCCGACAGAAAGGGCTACATTGACGAAACCGAAGGGCGCCTGCTTAAAATCAAAACCCACAGAGAGTATGAAGCTCTTCAAAAGGAGCTTACCGAAGCGAAAAGGGAGTGCCTTGAGACTGAGAACAGCATTCTGGAACTGATGGAGAAAACCGAAGGTTTCAGTTCTGAAACCGAGAATCTGGACAAGTCGCTCAAAGAGAAAAAAGAGGAATACCAGCCCAAAATAGATGAGTTTGAAAAACTCATCAAGGAACTTGAGAGCAAACACGCGCCGCGTCGCGAAGAGAAAGAGCAAATCACGGGCCATCTCAGCCCCGAAGTGGTTCCGGTGTATACCAAGGTTTCACAGAAAAACCCGAATTTTCTCGCACTTGCGCACAATGAAATGTGCACAAACTGCAACATGAACATTCCACCGCAGATGTTCAACGAGGTTCTAAAGCAAACAAAGATAGTTCAGTGTCCGAACTGTAACAGAATCCTTTACTGTGAAAACTGAACGTGCAGACGACTTCGCTGTTGCCAACATAGACGGCGCTTCAAAAGGCAATCCGGGTAAGTCCGCGATAGGGATCGTAATCATCGGCGCGGACGGCAGAGTGGTTTCAAAAATCAGAAAATTCATCGGCACGGCGACCAACAATCAGGCGGAATACACCGCGCTTATCACCGCTTTGCGCGCCGCCGCCAAACTTGGACAAATGCGCCTGAGAGTTAAAACGGATTCCCTTCTGCTCGCGAATCAGATGAACGGGCTGTGGAAGGTAAGGCATCCGGAGATTTTCGCGCTTTTCAAAGAGGCAAAAGAAGCGGAAAAACTTCTCGAAGAGGTTTCCATTTCCCATGTCCGCAGGGAGGAGAACACGGTCGCGGACGGTCTTGCCAACGAGGCAATCATAAAATATTCTTGATGAGCGAGTCGGCCGGGCAATCGCCCGTGCGGTTTTTCCGCCCGGGAGGAAAGTCCGGGCTTCGCAGGACAAAGCGCCGGCTAACAGCCGGGCGCCGTGAGGCGACGGAAAGTGCAGCAGAAAACAGACCGCCCACTCCGGTGGGTAAGGGTGAAAAGGTGGTGTAAGAGACCACCGCGGGAAACGGTAACGATTCCCGGCATGGCAAACCCCGCTTGAAGCAAGACAAATAGGGAAACACCGCGTTATTCGCGGGGAGGTGGTCCGTCTCCCGGTTTCCGGGTTGTTGCTACAGACGTTCCGGCAACGGACGCCGCAGATGAATGGTTGCCCTTGACAGAACCCGGCTTACAGGCCGACTCGCAATAATAAGTTAAAGAGAGAACCACTAATTCATCTTTTAAGTAGTAACCGCGTTAGTCTTTTTTTTCTGGGTTTCCTGACTCTTTTCCTTGAGCTTGTTTTCATCCGCTTCATGGCGGGCAACATCTGGAATCTCGGATATTTTCCAAACCTTATTTTAATTTCAGCTTTCATCGGGTTGGGCGCCGGATTTATTTTTCATTCTCTGTTCAGTCAAAAGACCAGTGACACACTGTTCGTGGCAGTCGCACCCGTAGTCACTTTTTTCGTTTTCCTTATCTATGTCGTAAGCCCGGAAGTTCCCGGGTTTACGGGCGGAACCTTGCAAGGAGGTATCAGTGGAGAGATTTTCTTCACATCGGCAAAAGATGAAGGGTCGGTGGCGAACCTTTTCCTTTTTCCCGTCTGGTTCTTCTTTCTGATTGCGATTTTCTTTCTGATTGCCCAGAGGACGGCAAAGGTTTTCAGGAATCTCAAACCGCTGGTTGCCTACTCTTACGACATACTTGGTTCGTGTTGCGGCATTCTGGTTTTTATCGCCATAAGTTTTCTTGAGGTTCGCGCGGCTATCTGGTTTCTAATCTGCGCGCCAATTTTCCTCGCCTCCGCTTCTCACTCTTTTCTGTGTAGAGGTGAAAAAAGAACCGGAACGGAGCGTCGTAAAAGGGTTGCAACCGCCGTAATCCTTATTTCCATGTTTACGGTTTCCGGCGTGGTTTTCTTGCAGGACCGGAGTTCTGGAGAGAGGATAATTCCTTCCGTGTGGTCGCCATACCAAAAGGTTGACCTGGAGAAAGGCAACAACATTTTTGTCAATAACATTAAACATCAGACAATTAGAGGTGGTGATGCCCCACCCCTTCCCCAACACATATATCTTTACGCGCTTCCCCATGAAGTTCGCCGGATTCAGAATGAAACTCCCTATAAAAAGGTTTTGCTAATAGGAGCGGGAGCCGGCAACGACGCGGCGGCATCACTGTTTTACGGAGGTGAAGAGATAGATGCGGTTGAGATTGATCCGGTAATTGCGCGTCTGGGAAAGATGTTCAACCGCCTTGCCCCTTATGACTCTCCCGGGGTGAAGGTCACAATTGACGACGGCAGACACTTTATGGCGGTGACTGACAAAAAATACGACCTCGTAGTTTTTGCCCTGACAGATTCCCTGGTAAAGCTGAGCGCGGTTTCCCAGCTGCGACTGGAGAGTTTCCTGTTCACCCGGCAGTCCTTTGAAAAGGCCTGGTCTTTGCTGGAGCCAAACGGAACCCTTGTGGCGGTCAATTTTTACAGGGAGCCGTGGGTTGCCTGGAAAATCGGAGAGATGATGAGACAGGCTTCCGGGAAAACTCCAATCGTGTATTTTGGCCATTCACCCCGGGACAACTCATTTTCATTGGAATCCTCCGTGCTGACGAATAACAGCACCGCACCGCCAAACTGCGTCAACCTCCATCCCGCCATTTCATGCATGAGTCTGAACGTTTTTCTGGAGTCTCAAGTCGGCTCATTGGACAATATTGAAGTGCCCAGCGATGATTGGCCCTTTCTTTACCTGAAGGGCAAGAACATACCGACGACCTATCTGTTTGCGATGCTTTTCATACTCTTTTTCATAATCGTGCTGTTTTCTTTTATGAGATTTGTCAGTGGACGAGTTGCAAAGCCCGATGACGCGCCTGATTCTCTTCCGAGCTCCGCTGTCTGTGTGGCATTTCTGTTGATGGGCGCCGCGTTTCTGCTTCTTCAAACCAAAAGCGTTATTCAGTTCAGTCTTCTTTTTGGAAACACCTGGCTCAACAGTTCCCTCGTGTTTCTTGCCGTTCTTGTTCTTGTTCTGGCGGCAAACTGGGTGGCGACTATTATCAAATCCAACAAATTTGTTCCGGTGGCTTTCTCTCTTTTACTTTTTTCGTGTTTGCCCGCTCTTTTTGTTCCGACTTACAAACTTCTCGCGGTGGACAGTGTTGTGATGAGGTTTGTACTCGCCTCTCTTATGACATTTCTGCCCATTTTTTTCGCGAATACGATTTTCAGTTCAATCTTCAGCAAACAAAAAACCCATGAAATCTATTTCGGATGGAACCTTATTGGAGCGGTCGGAGGCGGCATTCTTGAATACACAAGTATTCTTGCCGGCTACCAGTTTCTCGCGCTTTTAGTTCTTTTTATCTATGCCGGAGTGTTTGCGATTTACTACCTGAGAATTGCGCCGGGTGTTATTTACAAAGCGGGTCAATAGTGGTCTTTTCATCAATAAGCCCTTTCTCAAAAGCCTTTTCGTAGAGTAACTCTATTGCGGCCGTGCCGTCGCGCCCGAGGTCGCACGTGTACCTGTTCACATACATAAGAACAAACTGCTCGGCTTGTTCGCGTTTTATTCCGCGCGAGAATTTCATTGCGTATTCAAGTGCCTCGTCTTTGTTTGAAAGGGCGTATTCTATGCTTTCGCGGTGAAGCCGCAGGGCTTCGGTGGCGATGTCGGACGGCACATCTCTGCGTATAACATTCAAGCCCAGAGGAAGCGGAAGGGAGGTCTCTTTTTCCCACAAAACGCCTATGTCAAAAACAGGGTTTAAGCCCTCGTCCGCATATGTAATCTGTCCTTCGTGTATGAGGAGGGCGCAGTCGGTTTCGCCGGATTTTACCGCGTTTGTAACGGCGTCAAACGGCATTTCAACCGGTGTGAATCCGTCCGCGTAGAGGCATAACAAAAGATACGCAGTTGTCAGTTTCCCCGGCACCGCGACCGTTTTGCCCGCCACCGAATCCGCGGGCTCGCGCGAAACAACAACGGGCCCATAGCCCATTCCCATGCTTGCCCCGCATGACATCACGCGGTAGCGGTCTTTGACGTTCAGGTAGTTCCGCGCCGAGATAGCCGTCAGTTCAAATTCACCGTTAAGAGCCCTCCTGTTAAGCGACTCTATATCTTCAATTACATGCTCAAATTCCGCGATTTCCGAGCGCGTGATTCCGGCGGACATCGCGTAAAACATAAACGCATCATCGGCATCGGGGCTGTGCCCCAGTTTCATTATCCGTTTTTTCATTCCGTCCGCGCCCGTTTGTAAAAATTGACCGTTACTTCGCCGGGGTTTTGTTTGAGCCGTGCCGCGAGTTCGCCGAATTTGAGCATTCCTTCAATCTCGGCGCCGCCCAAATCGTATCTTATCCTGTTGGTTATGTAGTCAAGGCACGTGTCCGCCCCGATGTTCAGTTCCTCTGCTCCCTTGCGTGCAATTTCATCCGCCATTTCAAGCCCGCGCTTTTTCGCGGCAATTAGCGCTTCGGGCGCGTCAAGCGGGTCAAATCCGCCGCGCACGGCGAAAACTGCGTAAACAAACGGCAGACCGGTTTTTTCCGTCCATACCTCGCCCAAATCAAAAACAAAAAGAAACCCTTCGGGCGGAGACGCTGAGAGTGCGAGCCCCGTGTTGCCTATTACCAGACCGGCGTCAACCCCTGAAAAGAAACCTTTTCCGTATTCGCGTTTTTTATACTCCGGAGACGCGCCACAGAAGATTTCAAGCGCGATTCTCAGCATCATCGCCGAACTCTTTGAGCCTGAGTCCACCGCGACCGTTTGTATTTCCGCGATCGGTTTTTTTGAGAACACAACCACACTTCCGACCTTGCCGAATGACGATATGCACACGCCTTTTAAGACCTGAAAATCCGGATGTTCAAAGATATCAGCCGCCGGCAGGAGTGATATGTCCGTCTCATTGCGCAGCATAAGCGCGCAAAGCTCCGAGGGCGGATGTTCGGACACCTTAAAACTTCGCGAGCCCGTTTCCCCGTTAAGCGCAAATACAAGCGGTTTTGTGTTCAAAAAAGGCGGAACCCCGATTCTAATCCCAGTTTCTGACAAGCTGTTTCTCCGGTTCTTAAATTTAAGAAGGCATTAAATTTGTTGCGGAAATTAGATGCCTCTCCTGTGTTGCCATTCTGAGGGCATGAATATTTTTTTAAAAACATGAGTGGCGTAAGAGTCGGTCATTCCCGCAATGAAATCGCAAACAGCCCTTTCATGTGAATCTTTCGGATGTGCTTTCTTTATTCCCCATTTTGCGGCTTCGTCGGTATTTTCACAGAAATACAGATAAAGAGCCTCCACCATTTTCGCGGCTCTTTCCGATTCCCTTTTAACTTCTTCCACAAGATAGACATTTTCGAACAGATATTCTCTGATTCCAAGCATCGCTTCTTCAAACTTCCGGCTAATGGCAATTTTGCCGTGCCCCTCAAGGGTTGTTTGGGAAACTATGTCCCTTACCATTCTGTTCAGTCTTTGAGAACAGTCTTTGCCGAGAACTTCCGTGTATTCCTGCGGTATATCGCTCTCAGATATGATGCCGGACCTTATTGCGTCATCTATGTCATGGTTGGCGTAGGCGACCAAATCCGACACCCTGACCACCTGTCCTTCAAGGGTTTGCGGCGCAGTGCTCCCGCCGTCTATGGAGCCGCCGCGCCCTTTTGAATGCTTTGCTATTCCGTCCAGCACTTCATAAGTCAGGTTCAGTCCGTCCCCGTTGTTTTCAAGAAGTTTCACAACACGAACGCTGTGTTCAACATGAGAAAAACCTCCCGGAAAAACACCGTTCAACGCCTTTTCTCCCGTATGTCCGAAAGGTGTGTGTCCAAGATCGTGTCCCATCGCTATGGCTTCGGCCAGGTCCTCATTCAGACAAAGCGCACGAGCTATTGTTCGTGCAATCTGGGAGACCTCTATGACATGGGTAAGGCGGGTTCTGTAATGGTCATTGGTGGGGGAGAAGAACACCTGGGTTTTGTGTTTCATCCGGCGGAACGACTTGGAATGAACAATGCGGTCTCTGTCACGCTGGAACGGGTTTCTGATTCCGCACTCGTCTTCGGGTTTGGCTCTGCCTTTTGATTCCGAACTCAAAGTCGCGTGAGGTGAAAGAACAAGTTTTTCCTTTTCCTGAAACTGCTCCCTGATTGTTTTGTTTTTCGTCATATTCTCACATCCACCCCTTTTGAAGCGAGATGGCGTTTTGTTTCCATTATGCTCAAATCCCCGTAGTGGAAAACCGAAGCGGCGAGAAGCGCATCCGCGCCGCCGTCCCGCGCGCCCTCAACAAAATGCTCAAGCGTTCCCACTCCGCCCGAAGCGATAACGGGAACCGAAACGGTTTCACAAACGGCTTTTGTGAGTGCGATGTCGTAGCCCTTGAGCGTGCCGTCTCTGTCCATGCTGGTAAGCAAAATTTCGCCCGCGCCCGTTTTTTCCATTTCCCGCGCCCATTTTACGGCGTCTTTTCCGGTCGCGTTTCTTCCTCCGTGCGTGAAAACCTCCCAAAAGTCCCCATCGCCGCGCCTCGCGTCAATGGCGACCACAACGCACTGGCTTCCGAATTTCGCCGCGGCATCTTCAACGATTTTCGGGTTCTCAACCGCGGCGGTGTTGATAACAACCTTGTCCGCTCCGGCAAGAAGCAGAGCGCGGACATCTTGCGAAGTTGAAATTCCGCCTCCCACCGAAAGTGGAACAAAAACATTTGCGGCGGTTTTTTCAACAATTTCAATAATAGTTTTTCTGCGCTCGTGCGAGGCGGTTATGTCAAGAAAAGCTATTTCGTCCGCCCCTTCCTCCGAATACCGCACCGCGCACTCGGCGGGGTCTCCGGCGTCTTTCAAGCTCACAAACTGAACACCTTTTACAACCCTGCCGTCTTTGACGTCAAGGCACGGAATTATGCGCTTGGCAACCAATCAGGAAAACCTCCGTATCGCGCTTTTAATGTCAACTCCGCCCGAATAAGCCGCTCTGCCCACAATGACTCCGTGCAATCCTGAGTCCTGAAAAGGCAACAGTTTTTCTATGTCTTCGGGGCGCGACACTCCGCCCGAAGCCATAACCGGAATGTCGCACGCCGCGAGAAAACTCTCCAGTCGTCCGAGGTCAAGCCCGCTCAGCGTGCCGTCCCGGTCAATGTCGGTTTTAATCACCATGCTGACGCCTGAATCTTTGAGCGCCGCCGCCGCGTTTGCGGCGGTCATTCCCGAATCCTCAGTCCATCCTTTTACCGCGACCATCTCTCCGCGCGTGTCCAGCGCGACTGCGATTTGCCCCGGAAATTTCGAGCACGCGCTTTTGAGAAAATCGGTTTTTTCAAGCGCGGCGGTGCCGAGTATGACCGTTTGCGTGCCGCCCGAAAGATACATTTTTACCGCTTCAAGTGTGCGTATCCCGCCTCCCACCTGAACCCCGCACGACACGGCTCCGGTGATTTCCGCTATCAGTTTGTGATTTACCGGGGCGCCGGAAAACGCGCCGTCCAAATCCACAACGTGTATGACCTCCGCGCCGCAATCATCCCAGCGCCGCGCAACTGAAACGGGGTCGTCCGAGAAAACCGTTTCGGAATCCGCTTCGCCTCTCACAAGGCGAACGCACCTGCCTTCTTTGATGTCTATGGCGGGAATTACAACCATCTCAAACGGCTAATATACACTCAAACGGCCCGGCAGTCCCAACATTGTACGCGCAGTTTGATGTTTTCAACCGCTTGTCCAAGCGGATATATTCCAGCGGATGAACTACTGGCTCGTTAAGTCCGAACCTTTCAAATATTCATGGGAAGATTTTATGAGGGACGGGCGCACATATTGGGACGGCGTGCGCAACTATCAGGCGCGCAACAACCTCGCGGCGATGAAGACGGGAGACCTCGCGCTTTTTTATCACAGTAACGAGGGGCTTGAGATTGTCGGGGTCGCGAAGGTGGTCAAAGAGAGTTATCAGGACCCCACAACCGATGATGAAAGATGGGTTGCGGTTGATGTGGAACCGGACTCTGTTCTTGAACATCCGGTCGGGCTGGGGGATATTAAGACAGACCCCGTGCTTCAAGAGATGCATATTGTAAAACAGAGTAGACTTTCGGTAACGCCGGTTTTGAAAAAGCATTTTGACATACTGATAAAAAAGGGGAAAAACAGACCTCTGTAATGGCCCTTTCAACAAATCCCGAAGAGCTTGTAAAAGAAATGCTCGGCGGCGGCAGGGGCGCTCTCGCCCGCCTGATAAGCCTCGCTGAAGGCGGCAGAATTAACACGATTGAACTTCTCGCGGGGAGCAAAGCCAAAACAGGCGCCCCTTCGGTTATTGGAATAACGGGGCCCCCGGGAGCGGGGAAAAGCACCTTGACGGACAAACTTGTGGAAAAATTCCGCACGCGCGGAACGAAGGTTGGCGTTATCGCGATAGATCCCTCCAGCCCGTTCACGGGCGGCGCGCTTCTTGGCGACAGGGTACGCATGGGCAGCCATTCCGATGATGAAGGGGTTTTTATTAGAAGCCTCGGTTCGCGCGGCTCTCTGGGCGGGCTTTCGCGCGCCACCGGAGACATCATACGGCTTATGGGCGCTTTCGGCGCGGAGTGCGTGCTGATTGAAACCGTTGGCGTGGGGCAGAGTGAGCTTGACATCGCGGGCGTGGCTGACACGGTGGTTGTGGTTCTGGTTCCGGAATCGGGCGACTCAATACAGACGATGAAAGCCGGAATAATGGAAATCGGCGATGTGTTTGTTGTGAACAAATCCGACAGACAAAACGCCGAATCCCTCGCGGCGGAGATTAGCGGCACTCTCTCCATAAGGGCTTCAAGGAACGGCTGGAGCGTTCCGGTGCTTTTGACGAAAGCCACTTTGGGCGAAGGCGTGAGCGAACTCGCCTCGCAGATTGAAAAACACGGCGATTTTCTCAAAAAAGGCGGTTTTTTGGACGAAAAACGGTGCGCGCGAACCAGAAAAGATCTTATGGATGAAGTGAAGGGCATTCTCGGCTCGCTTGCCGAAAACGCCTTGAAAGACAGCGCGAACGGAGCCGGTATTGTTTCCGCCGTTTTGGAGGGTGGGGTCACCATACCGGAGGGGGCGAAGAAAATCGCCGCTCTTATTGTGAAGTTGGAAAAATGAAAAAGCAGATATTAATCAGCCGTACTCTGGGAGAGATTCGCATAGCGGTGATTGAAGGCGGCATTCTTGCCGAACTCCAGATAGAGCGCGATTCCAGTTCGCGCATTTCAGGCAACATATACAAGGCAAAGGTTCTGAATACGATTCCCGGAATAAAGGCGTCTTTTGTTGACATAGGAATGGAAAAAGCCGGCATTGTTTCGTGGAAGGACATACGTTCCGAAGACGGAACTTTTGACCGCAGGGAGCAGGTAAGCCCCGTTTCCGAAGGGCAGGACATCATTGTGCAAGCGGTCAAAGAGCCGGTCCCGGGCAAGGGACCGAGAATGAAGGCGCGCATTACGATTGTGGGCAAGTATGTGATTCTTTCAACCGATTCGGACAAAACCGCCGTGTCGAAAAAAATCGGGCACGGAGCCGAAAGGCGTGACGTCGGTAAAACGCTTGAAAAACTCCGCCCGCAAAACATGGGGCTGATTGCCCGCACCGCATCAATTGACAAAGACGCCGCCCTGATTGAGGCGGAGGTGAAATCTCTGCAGGGTCAGTGGGAGAACATAGTTCAGACATCAAACATAAAGCCGTCTCCGTCTCTCCTTTACGAAGAGCCGCCCACTTTCCTGAGCGCGGTAAGGGACTTCGCATCTCCCAACGATGAGATAATTGTGGACGATTGGGACATTCTGCTTGAAATCAACCGCTATGTTGACGAAAACTTTCCGGGCGAATCGGTGTCAATCGGATACCACTATTCGGACTCCCCGCTGTTCAGGGATTTCGGAATTGAGCAGGAGATAGAAAATCTTTACAAGCGGAAAGTTCAACTCCGGTCCGGCGGCGACATGATTATTGAAGAAGCCGAGGGGCTCACCGTGATTGACGTGAACACGGGCGCGGGAACCAGCAGGGGCGGGGGAACGCTTTTACGGACAAACCTGGAAGCCGCCGCCGAAGCGGCGCGCCAGATACGGTTGCGCAATCTGGTCGGAATTATCGTCATAGACTTCATAGACATGGGAATCTCTGATATGAAAAAGGTATGCAAAACCTTTGAAGACGAGATGAGAAAAGACAGAACAAGCCACACGATTTCAGAGATTTCAGAGTTCTGCGTTCTGCACCTCACGCGCAAACGGTCGCGCGAAAGCGTGGCGAAAACACTTTCCGAACAGTGTGAAGTTTGCGACGGGGCGGGGCTTGTGAAGTCAAAAGAAACGGTTTGCTACGAAATCATCAGGGAGATAGAGCAGCATAACCTTCTCGCGCGCGGCGGCGAGATACGGGTGCGTGCTCACAAAGACATCATCAATACGATAAAATGCATTGAAAGCGGGCTGTTTGAACAGTTTGAGCGCAAGGGCGTGAGAATCATGTGCGAGGAAATCGATGAAGATATTGGCAGTTTTACCGTAAAAGGGGAATGGAAGGTTTGACTGTTGCCCGGCTTGAGAAGGGAATGTTCGTTGAGAAAGAGGTTGAGACTGATTCCTCAATGGCGGCGGACAGATTTCATGAAAAATCGCCAAGGGTTTTGTCCACGGCGTCTTTGATAGGGATTATGCAGAGCGCTTGCGCGGACGTTATGGCGCCGTTTCTCGGCTCAAATGAAATGGTTGTGAGCATCAGGGTTGAGATGAGCCACTTCGGCGCGGTTCCCGTGGGCACATGCGTGAAACTCACAACCCGCATTGTTGAGGTTAAAGACCGTCAGGTGATTTTCAGCGTTGAGGCGTCCGACCGCGGGCAGACAATTGCATCGGGCAAAAACAACATGTTCATAATTGACAAAGACAGGTTTGAGAAGGGCATTGAGCGATACAAAGCCGGGGAAATGGTGGAGCAGTGAAACCGAATGAAAACGGCAGTCTTTACCACATAGCGATTGCCGTGAAGAACCTTAAAGAGTCTGAAAAACTGTATGAAACGGTTATGGGGCTTAAAGTAACCCACAGGGAGGAGATCGCCGAGCAGGGCGTCAGGGCGTCAATGCTTCAGCCGCAAAGCGGCGAGGGTACGGCGATTGAATTGTTGGAGCCCACCGGAGAGGATTCTCCGATACACAAATTTCTTGAAACAAGAGGCGAGGGAATTCACCACATCTGCTTTTTTGTGGATGACATTGAGAAATCGCTTGCGGAATTGAAAAATCAAGGCGTCCGCCTTATAGACGAAACCCCGCGCGCGGGCGCTTACAACTCAAAAGTGGCTTTTGTTCATCCCAAGGCGATGAACGGTGTTCTTGTGGAACTTGCGGAAATTGCGGGGTAGCCCGTCTTGTGCCCGAGTTCAATTTTTGGGAGGGCGGAATTCGGAGCCGCCGGAGCCCTTGTCTTCGTCGTTGTCGTCCGAAGAACCGTCTCCTTCAAGCGAACTGCGGAAGTTTTTGATTCCCTTTCCAAGCGCGGAACCGATTGAACCGAGCCGCCCCGGACCGAAAACCAGAAGAACTATTACAAGAACTATTACAAGTTCGGTTATGCCTATTGAGCCCATTGTTTTATGTTACCGAAAGGGCGGCTTATTTCAACTGCGCGCGGTTCCATTACTTCCCTTGCTCTTCCAAAAACCTTTCGGCGTCAAGAGCGGCGGCGCAGCCGGAACCGGCGGCGGTGATTGCCTGTTTGTAGCGTTTATCCTGCACATCTCCCGCGGCGAAAACGCCCGGGATGTTCATTTCGCTCGTGCCGGGTTTTGTTATCAGATAGCCGTCCTCGTCCATATCAAGCGCGCCGTTGAAAATTCCGGTGTTGGGGTTGTGCCCGATGGCGACAAACATTCCCTCGCACGGTTCTTCCGATGTTTCGCCGGTTTTGAGATTTTTCAGAACAACGCCCGTAACCCCCGCTTCTTCGGAGCCCTTGACCTCTTCAACCGCCGAGTCCCAGATGAAATCAATCTTCGGATTATCAAACGCGCGCTTCTGCATTATCTTTGATGCGCGCAACGCGTCTCTTCTGTGAATAACGGTAACTTTTGAAGCGAACTTTGTGAGAAAATTCGCTTCCTCCATCGCGCTGTCCCCGCCACCGACTACAACGATTTCCTTGTCTTTGAAAAAAAAGCCGTCGCAAGTGGCGCAGGTGGAAACGCCGCGTCCGAGAAGTTTTTTCTCCGATTCCAGCCCCATCATTCTCGCGCTTGCCCCTGAGCAGACTATCAGCGTGTCCGCCGTTATATCTTTGCCGGAAGAGGTTTTAATTTTGAAAGGGCGGGACGAAATTTTAACACTTGAGATTTCTTCATTAACGCATTCGGCGCCGAAACGTTGCGCCTGTTTTCTCATTGAGTCCATAAGTTCCGGTCCCATCACGCCTTGCGGAAAGCCCGGAAAGTTTTCAACATCGGTTGTGAGCGTCAGCTGTCCACCCGCTTCAAACCCTTCAAAAACAAGCGGCGAAAGGTTGGCGCGCGCCGTGTAAAGCGCCGCCGTGAGACCTGCGGGTCCGGAGCCCATTATCACTACTTTGCTGTGTTTTTCCATTGAACGGTCCGCGCGGAAAACTCGTGTATTATATTTTATCTGCGAAGATAATAAAAACTTCAATGAAGAATACCGCCGCGCCCGCGATGGTTGCGCGCTGTTTGACCTTTCCGGTGCGGGCAAACTTTTTCTCAAAGGCAAAGACCATCTCAAATTTCTTCAGAGCATTCTCACAAATGATGTTTTGAAGCCCGCCGCCGGGCAGGGCGTTTACTCGCTGATGCTGAATCGCAAGGGCAGGGTTTTGTGCGATATGAATCTTTTTATGGCGGACGGCGGGACGCTGATTGACATAACCAACCCTGATGTCGCCGCGCGGACGCAAACCCTGATGGACGAAATGAAACTGTCATACAGGGTTGAGATTGAGAGAAAAACACGCCATCTCGTTCACATCGCGGGACCGTCCGCGGAGGATGCGGTGTCAGAGGTTCTGGGTCGGGAAGTGAAAACTATGAAGCCTTTTGACCATTTTGAGACGGCCGTGAAAAAACTTTCGGGGACGACCGGCGGCGCGGTTTGGGCGGCGCGATGCGACAGAACGGGCCTTGGGGGTTTTGACATTGAGGCGAATAACCCCGAAGTCCGGGTGGAAATTGAAAAACAGTTCGCATCCGGCGGCGTTTTGCCGGCAAGCACGCAAACGTTTGACATTCTCAGAATGGAGGCGGGAATCCCCGAATACGGAAAAGACATGGACGAATCCGTAATCGCGCCCGAAACGGGGCTTGAAAACGCCATATCTTTTGACAAGGGGTGCTATGTGGGGCAGGAGATTGTGGCCAGAGCACACTGGAGAGGCAGGGTAAACAGGCGCTTTTCGGGATTTTTATTTGACGGGCGGCCCAGTGCGCCCGGAGAGATTGTTTCCCCCGAAGGCACGCCGATCGGGCGGATAACATCGTCAGGGTTTTCACCGGATTTCGGCGCGGTTGCGCTGGGATACATAAGGCGCGAATACGGCGAGCCCGGAACGGCGGTAAAGACCGGAGACGGACACGAGGGAAAGGTTGCCGAATTGCCGCTTGCGGGGGCGGCTTCCGCGGCTTCCTGAAACCTGTTTGCGATTAGTGTTTACAGTATTGAAAGCCGTTTTTCTTCTGTGGACAGGGGAGGCGGATTCTGGTATAGTTTCAGGGATTGAAAATCCTTTTTTATAAACTGAAAAACATACCTTCGGAGGTTTGAATTGAGCGTAAATTCCGCACCAAAAAATAACGACTACACATCGGAACAGATTAAGGTTCTTCCGGGACTTGAAGCGGTTCGCAAGCGTCCCGATATGTATATCGGAGACACGAGCACGAGGGGTTTTCACCATCTTGTTTTTGAGGTTGTTGACAACAGCGTTGATGAGGCGCTTGCGGGTTTTTGCACGGAAGTAAAAACCGTCATTCATTCCGACGGCTCAATAACGATTTCCGACAACGGCAGGGGCATTCCCGTTGACAAGCACGAAAAGACCGGCAAATCGGGCGTTGAAGTGGTTATGACGATGCTACACGCCGGAGGGAAGTTTGACGGCAAGGTCTACAAGGTTTCCGGCGGGCTTCACGGGGTCGGCGTTACGGTTGTGAACGCGCTTTCGGAGTCTCTTGAACTTGAAATACATCGGGACGGCAAGATATGGAAGCAGAGATACGAAAAAGGCAAAACCGTAACGGAACTTGAAAGCAGCGGAACCACAAAATCAAGCGGCACTTCCATCACCTTCAAGCCGGACTCCACAATCTTTGAGATAAGCGATTTTTCCTACGACACCGTTGCGCACAGAATCAGGGAGCTTGCTTTTCTCAACAGCGGACTCCACATGCATCTTTCCGATGAGAGAACGGGCAAAAATCAGGAGTTTGTCTATGAAGGCGGAATAAGCGCGTTTGTCGCGGAGATGAATGAACGCGTCCGCCCGCTTCACCCCGAAGTGATCCACGTTGACGGCGAGAAGTCCGACACCATGGTGGAGATTGCGTTTCAGTATAACGACACATACAGGGAAAATGTTTTGTGCTACGCGAACAACATCAACAACATTGAAGGCGGCACCCACCTCGCCGGATTCAGAGCCGCGCTGACCCGCACAATCAACAAATACGCCGAAGACAAGGGACTGCTCAAAAACATCAAAGTTCAACTGACCGGCGATGACGTGCGCGAGGGGCTGACCGCAGTCGTGAGCGTGAAACTGCCCGATCCCAAATTTGAAGGGCAGACGAAAACAAAACTCGGCAACACCGCTGTGAAGGGAATCGTGGAAACGCTTCTTAACGATAAACTCAGCGCTTTTTTTGAGCAGAATCCGCAAATAGCCAAACGTGTGGTCGGCAAAGCGGCGGACGCCGCACGCGCAAGAGATGCCGCGCGTAAAGCGAGGGAACTTACGCGGCGCAAAAGCGCGCTGGAGTCCGGCTCGCTTCCGGGCAAACTCGCCGATTGTCAGGAAAAAGACCCGTCCCGTTGCGAACTTTTCATAGTTGAGGGAGAGTCGGCCGGCGGCTCGGCAAAACAGGCGCGCTCCCGGCTTGATCAGGCGGTTCTTCCGCTCAAAGGGAAAATCCTCAACGTTGAAAAAGCCCGCCTGGACAAAATGCTCGGCAATGAGGAAATCCGCACCATCATCAGCGTTCTCGGCACGGGCGTGGGCGAAGAGGATTTTGATGTTTCAAAAATCCGCTACCACAAAATCATTCTCATGACCGACGCCGATGTTGACGGCTCACACATACGGACGCTTTTGCTTACGCTTTTCTACCGCGAGTTCAGAGATGTTATAAACAGAGGTTATCTCTACATCGCCCAGCCGCCGCTCTACCGTGTGCGCAAGGGAAAAACCGACAAATACTTGAAAGATGACGCCGAATACGAAACGCATTTGCTTGGGCTCGGCGTTGAGGGTTGCTCTCTCAAAACCGGCGGCAACGGGAGCGCAAAAACCTTAAAGTCCGCAAAGTTGGAGGATTTCATCAGAGAGACAATCCGCTACGGCAGATGCCTTGAAGCGATTGCGAGAAAGGGCACGCATCCGAAAATTGTTGAAGCGTTCGCGGCTCTGCCCGATTTCAAAAGGGAAGATTTGATGCCGGGCAATGAAAAACGGCTGGACAAAAGTCTTGAGGCGGTGAAAAAACAAATCTCCGCTTCGTGTTCCGAAATAGAAGAACTTGACTGGATGATAGAAGGGGGCGAAAGAGATGAGGCGGGCAATGCCGCGCCGCTCAAAATTGTCTATAATTTCAAGGAAAACGGCGCGGTTGCGCGCACGGAAATTGACCACACGCTTGTTTCCTCTCCTGAATTTTCAGACCTTGCCAAGCTCTCAAATTCTGTCAAATCAATCGGGCAAAGCCCTTACACGGTGGAACACGCCGAAGGCGAGCAGTTGTTTGAAAAGTTTTCCGAAGTGTCTGATTTTATACTGGAGCGCGGCAAAAAGGGGTTGTTCATTCAGAGATACAAGGGGCTCGGAGAGATGAACCCCGAACAGTTATGGGTAACCACTATGAACCCCGAAACCTACACGCTCAGAAAAGTAACACTTGAAGACGCCGAAGGCGCGGAGTTGATGTTCCAAACCCTCATGGGCGATGAGGTTGAACCGCGCCGCGAGTTCATTGAACAGAACGCGCTCAATGTGGTTAATTTGGACGTTTGAATGACGGATGTCTTTACCTTTGCTGATTTTGGCGGAACAGCAGATTCACTGAATTAAGTTAAGTTTGGTGGTCAAGGTTTGAGACGGTAGTAAATATCCTGATAGTAATTAGTGCCTTTCCCTTGAGTTTGCCAGATATCAAGAGCAGTCCAGCCGTTTTTGTCTTTTGCTTTTATATCTGCCCCTGCTTTTAACAATTTTTGCACTGCTCCGGTGGTGCCCGACCACGTCGCCCACATCAAAGCAGTCCAGCCGTCGTTTTTATTTTTTGCTTCTATGTCCGCTCCTGCTTTCAGCAATTCTTGTATTGATTCGGTGTTGCCGACACTCGCTGCCCACATCAAAGCAGTGCAGTCGTTTTTACTCCTTGCTTCTATATCTGCCCCTGTTTTCAGCAATTCCTGCACTGCTTTGGTTTTGTCATGCACCACCGCCCATATCAAAGTAGTCCAGCCGCTGTTTCCATATTTTTCTTCTATATCCGTCCGGGTTTTTCTATCCGCCGCCCAGTTGCTGTTTCCATATTTGTTTTCTATATCCACCCAGTCTTCTATATCCGTCCAGATATCCGCCCAGCCATTTTCATCTTTTGCTTCTATGTCCGCTCCTGCTTTCAGCAATTCCTGTATTGCTTCGGTTTTGTCATTCGCCACCGCTTGAATTAAAGCAGTCCAGCCATTTTTGTCTTTTGGTTTTATATCTGCCCCTGCTTTTAGCAATTCCCGCACTGTTCCGGTGCCCGACCACGTCGCCCACATCAAAGCCGTCCTACCATCTTCATCTTTTGCTTCTATGTCCGCTCCTGCTTTCAGCAATTCCTGTATTGCTTCGGTTTTGTCATTCGCCACCGCTTGAATTAAAGCAGTCCTGCCGTTTTTGTCTTTTGGTTTTATATCTGCCCCTGCTTCCAGTAATTTCCGTATTGATTTGATGTTGCCTATACTTGCTGCCCACATCAAAGCCGTCTTACCATTTTCATCTTTTGCTTCTATATCCGTCCCTGCTTTCAGTAATTCCTGTATTGCTTCAGTGTAGCCACCTATTACCAACTGTATCAAAGCCGCACCTTCAGTTGTTTTTTGTTTGATTTTGTCCATCATTCCCTTTCAAAGTCTCCGCCGTTAGTCAGGCGTTTAATGTGTTTTTCACTTTCTCAACCGCTTTTGCCATCTCAATCTTTTCCATTTTATCCGTGAGGCGGTTTTTAATTTCAACCGTTCCGTTTTTGAGCCCTTTCGGTCCCACGACAATCTGAAACGGCGCGCCCGTTAGTTCGCAGTCTTTGAATTTTACGCCCGCGCTTTCATCTCTGTCATCAATCAGCGCGTCCGCGCCGGACTCAATCAGCCCGTTGTAAATCTCTTCCGCCACCGACACGGTCTGATTGTCTCCCATACTTGTCGGAATGACGGCGACTTCAAACGGCGCGATTGCGGGCGGAAACACCATTGAGCTGCCATCGTTGTTCTGCTCTATGGCGGCGGCGGCGGTTCTGCCTATGCCAATTCCGTAGCAACCCATCACAAACGGCTTTTCCTTTCCGTCCTTGTCCGTGAAATTCGCGTCCATTGCCTCGCTGTATTTTGTTCCGAGCAGAAACACGTGCCCGACCTCTATGCCCCGTATAGACGAAAGCGCGCCGCCGCATTCCGGGCAGCCGTCTTTGTCTTTTGCAACTTGTATGTCGGCAAACGAGTCGGGCTCAAAGTCCCGTCCCTCGGCGATGTTTGTCAGGTGGAAGTCTTTTTTGTTCGCGCCCACGACTGCGCCGCTCATGCCTTTGATTGAAAAGTCCGCGACCGTGTTAATCTTTTCCTTCATTCCCACGGGTCCCGAAAATCCGACCGCGCCGCCCGACACGCGCAGGATTTCTTCCTTGTCCGCAAGTTCGGCGGTTTGCGCGCCGAGATGTTTTTTCAGTTTTGTGAGGCTGAGTTCCCTGTTGCCGCGCACAAGGGCGGAAACGGTTCCGGTGTCGGTCTTTACAATCAGGGTTTTTATCAGATTTGACGGCGCGGTTTTGAGCAGTTTTGCCACATCCTCAACGGTTTTCATTCCGGGCGTTTCCGTTTCTTTGATTTGTTCGGGATTATCTTTCGCTTCGGCGCTTTTGATTTGAGCAATGCCCGCGAGTTCAAGGTTTGCGGCGTAACCGCATTTTTCGCAAGACATCACAACGTCCTCGCCGTTGGGCGCGAGCACCATAAACTCATGAGACTCGCTTCCCCCTATGTTTCCCGTGTCTGCCAGCACCGCGCGAAAATCAAGCCCGCACCGCTCAAAGATTCTGCCGTAGGCGTCATACATTTTTTCATACGATTTTCTCGCCTCTTCAACCGAAACATCAAAACTGTAAGCGTCCTTCATTATGAATTCCCGCGCGCGCATCACGCCGAAACGCGGGCGGATTTCATCTCTGAACTTTGTCTGAATCTGGTAGAGATTTTTGGGCAGGTCTTTGTATGAGAGCAGGGTCGCCGCCGCAATTTCAGTTATAACTTCCTCATGCGTGGGCCCGATGCAGAAATCGCGCTCGGCTCTGTCTTTGAAGCGCAAAAGCTCTTTGCCGTAGTAATCCCATCTGCCGCTTTTTTTCCATAACTCCGCAGGCGCGACTGCGGGAAGAAGCAACTCAATCGCTCCCGAAGAGTTCATTTCGGCGCGCACAATTTCCTCTATTTTTCTTATGGAACGCAAGCCGAGCGGCAGGTAGTCGTATATTCCGGCCGCGATTTTTCTTATCATTCCCGCCCGCGTCATAAGTTTGTGGCTTGCGACTTCGGCGTCCGAAGGGTCGTTTTTGAGGGTCGGTATAAAGTAAGAAGAAAATCTCAAAGTTCTGTGTCCCGCCGTGCGCCGGCTTCATACGGCGTAAGTCTCAATCTCTTTGATGAGTTCATCAACAATTTGAGACTCTTTGAAAGAGCGGATGAGTTTGCCGTTTCTGTAAAGCATTCCTTTGCCTCTTCCGCCCGCGATGCCAATGTCAGCGTCGCTTGCCTCGCCCGGACCGTTCACGACACAGCCCAGAATGGCGATTTTTACGGGTCTGGGCAAATCCATGGCGCTTGTGCGTTTTTCAACATCGTCAACAAGTTTCATCAAATCTATTTCAAGCCGCCCGCAACCGGGGCACGATATGATTTCAACCCCGCTTTTTCTCATCCCTATTGATTTGAGAATGTTTATGCCCACCGTTACTTCATCAACGGGGTCGCCCGTAAGCGAAACCCGTATGGTGTCTCCGATTCCCTCCGCCAGCAGCGCGCCGATGCCGACCGAGGATTTTATCGTTCCCATGTTCGGGGTTCCCGCTTCGGTAACGCCGAGGTGAAGCGCGTATTCGGTTTGCTCCGCTATGATTTTATACGCCTCTATCATGCGTATTACATCGGTGGATTTCACCGAGATTTTTACATCGCGGAAGTCAAGATTTTCAAGAATTTCGACATGCCTCATTGCGCTTTGCGCAAGCGCGGGAGCCGTGGGCGAGCCGTGTTTTTTCAATATGTCTTTTTCAAGCGAGCCCGAATTTACGCCTATTCTTATGGGAATGTTCCGGTCTTTGCACGCGCTCACGACCTCTTTGATTTTCTGTTCCGAACCGATGTTTCCGGGGTTTATCCTCATTGCGTCAACGCCTTGCGCAATGGCGGTCAGCGCAAGTTTATGGTCAAAATGGATATCGGAGACAAGCGGTATTTTTGTCTGTTTTTTTATCTTTCCGAGCGCGTTTGCCGCGTCCATATCGGGAACTGCAAGGCGCACAATATCGCATCCGGCTTCTTCAAGACGCCGGATTTCAGCAACAGTCGCCGCGACATCGCGTGTGTCGGTTTTCGTCATTGACTGAACCGAAACGGGCGCGCCGCCGCCCACTTCAACATCGCCAATTTTGATTTTTCGGGAAATCCTGCGCAAGACGCGGAAAAAAGTAGTTTATGAGCGCGGTAGTGTCAAGAATACAAATTTTCCCTGACGTAGTTCGGGGAGAACGAAAAAGCCGTTTCGGTTTTCCCCTCCTCCATCAGCCGCAAGCCCAGAGAGGCGCACACGGACGCTTTTGAGGAAATGATTTTGAAGTCCGCGATTTCAGGTGCGCCGCCCGAGCCGTCTTCCTGCAAAAAACCCTCAACGGAGCCCGCATTCATTTCCACAAGATATTTTCTCATCTCATCGGGTGTTGTTACGCGGTCAGAGCAAAGCCGCGCGAGCCGTCCGTTTTCCTCACTGAAAACCGCCCAGAAAAACAGTCCGCTTCTTGCGTTTATCGCCGCGCACACGGTCGCGCCGGGTTCGGGGTTTGAGCTTGCCGCGAGTATATCAAGCGATGGAACGGGGGCGATGGGGATTTTCAGAGCATAGGCGAAAGATTTTG
>NZ_CDWCUL010000008.1:0-10197 GCF_977828045.1 Candidatus Mycalebacterium sp.
TTACCCCTAACGGGCAGGGTGTCATTTCCCGACATCTCTATTACCTCCAGATTTTGAACGTTCAAGAATGCTATCTAAAATATCTACAAAATCATATGAAGTCTGTTCATCATATTCATCTAATCCTATATCACCCTGTCCGAGTTGAGCGGCAAGATGTTTTGCCGAAAGCAACCTGTCAACCCATTCATCAACGCTATTTTTTGCAATCAAATTAATTATATTGCACACCTGATCCTGTGAGATGCGATGAATCCTATCCTGCGCTTGAAGATAGTCATCAAGACTGAAAGAACGGTCATAAAAATACACCAATTTGCTTGGGTAAGAGTAAGCCCTTCTTTGGAAGAGGCAGGGGTGGCAACAAGGACTTTACACTCATCTTGTTCTTTAAATCTACGCAAATTTGAATTTCTGGAGTCCATCCCCATCTTTCCATGCACCTTGACCGCATTCAATTCTTTAAGGGATGAAGTAAGCCAGTCAGCATTCTTAATAAAAGATGTCCAAACTATAGCTTTTGAATTTGATGCAACAATGTCTTTCAACATATCTCTTAATTTGATAAATTTCGTTGGGGTCTCGTCATACGAATCATCAACAATCAAGGGATTAGATGCAACTTGCACAAGTCTCATTAGCCTCTTGAGAACAGATTTAATATTATCAGAGATTTCCTTTCCATTTTTTCTTACTTCAACTCTAATATCACGTTCAAAAAGCGAATAAATCTCTGATTGCTTTCCTTGCATTTGAATATCTATATTCTTCACATCTTTATCGGGAAGCATAAGACCGGAAGACCGCTTTGTCTCACGAACAGAAAAATGCTTGATTTTATCAAAAAGCACAGAAAGTTCGTCCTTAAAATCATCTTTTTTTGTTTGGCAAGTCGCAATATCCTTTGTCAAATCCAACGAAGATTTGAATGACTCAAAATCACTACCTAAAGATTCTCCTTCATCAAGAAATAAACTTGAGACCACAAATCGTATGGGCGATTGGCAACAGGAGTTCCTGTCATTATGCATTTTTTCTCAAAACCAGAAGAAAGGTCAAAGAAAGTTTGTGTTATCTTGGAATTTGGGTTCTTAATTTTATGGGATTCGTCAAGAACGATCCCCACCCTTCTCGTTTTAAGAAATAATTCCAATCGTGGCTTCTCAGAATTCAAAACTTCATAGTGACATAAATACACTTCAGCAGGGCTGTTGAACAAATAAAAATTCTTTTTTTTATCCTGAGTAAGAATAGAAGGGTGTACGTGAGTATGGATTGTAATTTCATTCAACCAGTTTTCGATCAACCCCTTCTTTGTAACCACAATAACAGAGTCAACTACCCTCTCTTGAAGCCATATAAGAGCTAGGTCCAAACCTATTTTTGTTTTACCTAACCCTTGTTCATGGAAAACAGCAGAATAATCCAACTGCCTAATCACATCAAGAGCCTGAGCCTGGTGGGAAAGGGCTCTGAAGTTTGGGATTTAAATTGGATATATATCCCCTCTTGAGCATTAATCCAATCCTACTTCTCGAATTCCATCAAGAACAAAAAATTTGTTGATAATTTGTAATCATTTTGAACCATATTTAAGAGACGTTGAGCAGAAAGTGCCCCTTCCTGTGGAACGGAAAAAAGAATATTGAACAATCTTTTCTGCGAGAAAGGTATCCTGTGAATTCCTGAAGTTGTTCAACCGTATGAAAAGTGTCAATGTCTTTCTCAATCTTTGCTTCTCCAATAATCGTAAACCCCGTTATGGGGTTCTGTGCAAAAACATCTGGAGTGTGCTTCTTGATTTTGGGAGGTCTGTTATCCATATGTTCTTCTGGCAAATCACTTAAAAGAAACAGCCCATTCTTCGAATATTTGTCATTGATATAATGAACTATGCGTTTCACAAGGTCTATATGTTGCTTTGATTCTGGCATTGCGTCTAAACGAACTCATCGACTATTACATCACCTATATCTCGCAGGGTATCCAGAGAATATTCATCCTTCTTAATTTTTTCTCTTTGCTCATATGTCATCTTTAACAATGCAAGCCTGAGCGCTTCCGCAAGTTGAATAATGTCGGCATCGCTTAATTTAATATTCGAAGATGTTCCTCCTTGCTGTGTTTCTAGGTGAATGATCGCTCTCTTTGCACCTTCAGAGAGAAAAATTTTTTTTGCCGTCGGGTCACTTAAAATTCTAGGTAACGACCTAACTGTGTTTAATGGATGCAGTTTTGCCCTATCCATGCCAGAAGATGGAGGGTGAATCCATTCGGCAAAGTCGTCCATCGAATGACCAGATTCTGCTATGGCATCTTGAATAGGTGGCTTAACTGACTCTCTGAAACCACTAAACCTCGTAGGGTCAAAACTCTCCTTAATCTTTTCTGTGTAACTTCGGTAGTGTTTCTCCATGTTTGTATATGCAAGAATGTCATCCATTATGTCTTTTTTGTTTCCCCCGCAATAATCAACGATCTTTTCAACACTCATTTGATCTTCTGCATAGAGAAAGTACAGGTATTTTGCTTTTGCATAGGGTGTCCATTCTCTTGTGCCTACAAGGTGAAGTTGGAGTCTGACAGCATCAATTTCTTCCTTTGTCATGTTCTCGTCAAAAACCAATGCAGGTATCTGCTGCCAATCACCGTCAATCTTAGGATCTTTTTGAAACTGCTTGTATATGCTTACTCTGGTATTCCCTTCTATACAATTAAATCCATCTGAATCTGTTTGCTTTTTAACAAGTATCGGTTGTATAACTCCTTTATTGACAAGAATTGATGTTTTTAGCCTGTCGTATGTAGTTCCGCTTGTCTTTTCAGAACCCATACCTTCCCCAAGTGCAAGACTAATCCGTTCTGGTGTAACTTCGTCATACATTTCCAGCACGGGACGAATTCGTGGGTTTTCTTCATCAAGAACAATCTCGTCAACTGGAACTGTCTCAAATCTGTAACTGGTCATTTAACACCCCCTTTCCTGTATTTCAAATACTCCACATAACCCTCTTTCTCTAACTTCTCAAATTTCTTTTTTACATCGGCGGCGAGGTTTTTTTTGAACTCAATCAGTTTTTTTCTGAGTTTAGCGTCTTTGACCGCAAGAATTTCAGCCGCGAGAATTCCGGCGTTTTTTCCGCCGTCAACGGCGACTGTGGCAACCGGCACGCCTGCGGGCATTTGCAGAATGGACAAAACAGAATCCACACCGTCAAGCGAGTTTGACGAGTTAATCGGCACGCCGATTACGGGAAGCGGCGAAATGGACGCTATCATTCCGGGCAGATGCGCCGCGCCGCCCGCTCCGGCGATTATGACCTCAATGCCGCGTTCATGCGCTTTTTTCGCGAAATCAAAAAGCCGGTCGGGAGTCCTGTGCGCGCTCACGATTGTAACTTCGGTCGGAACGCCCATCTCTTCAAGAAACGCCGCCGCCTCTTTCATAACTTTGAGGTCGGAATCAGACCCCATAACAACGCTTGCAACCGGTTTACTCATGACACCACCCTTAGATTTTGTTTGATGAACCGCGCTTTTTCAAAGGCGCTCTCCATATTTTCGTCAACAACCGTAACATGCCCCATCTTTCTGAACGGCTTTGTGCGCTTTTTGCCGTAGATGTGAAAATTCGCCCCTTCCACTTTCATACATTCGTCCAAACCCTCGTAAACCGCATCCCCCTCATGTCCCGGCTCTCCGAGAATGTTCACCATAACGGACGGGTTTTTGAGGCGCGTGTGCCCGAGCGGAAGCCCCAGAACTGCGCGCAAGCACTGCTCGTATTGCGAAGTGGCGCATGACTCTATCGTGTGATGACCGCTGTTGTGCGGGCGCGGCGCGCACTCATTGACCAGAACTTCGCCGCCGGAGGAAAGAAAAATCTCAACCGCAATAATTCCGCGCAAATCAAGTGTTTGCGCGATTTTAACCGCTACATCTTCCGCTTTTTTGAGCACATCAGAGTCAACACCCGAAACCGGACACGCAAGAAATTCCACAAGGTTCGCCTCGGAATTGAACATCATTTCAACCGGCGGAAAACAGACCGTCTCGCCGCTTGCGCTCCGCGCCACAATAACGGACAGCTCTTTTTCCACATCAACCAATTCCTCAACAACTGAAGGTCCGTCAAGCAACTTCTCAAGGTCGGATTCGGAGCGCGCAATGAATATGCCGCGCCCGTCGTAACCGCTCGTGCGGAGTTTCTGCACAAACGGGATTTTCTCGGCGCCGCCCGCGACCGCGTCCCGTATCCCGTGCGCGGAATCAAAAAGCGCAAATTTCGGCGAAGCAATCCCCTTTTTCCGGTAAAACTGTTTTTGAAGCCCCTTGTCCTGTATGAGAGAGATAATCTCAGGCGAAGGATTTGTCTCCACTCCCTCCGCCGCAAGTTGCTTCAGTGCGTCCGTGTTCACATGCTCTATCTCTATGGTGAGCATGTCCGCAGAGCGTCCGAAGCGCAGAACGTCTTCATAATTTCTAAAATCCCCTTGCACGAACTCCGAACACACACCCGCAGCCGGGCAGTCGGGCGAAGGGTCAAGCACAAGAGTCGGCAAATTCCACCTGCCCGCCGCGAGGCACAGCATCTTGCCAAGCTGTCCGCCGCCGAGAATTCCGAGCCGTGTTTTTATGCCGCTTGCGTGAGTCCCGCCCATTGTTCAATTCTATCCTACAATGCCTTCAAGTTCGGCGGGGCTTTCAATCAGATGGCGCGCGCCCGCAGAGGCAAGTTCGTTTTTACTCCTGAATCCCCACAGCACACCCACCGGAAGCATCCCCGCCGACACCGCCGTTTCCATGTCTATCGCGGAATCCCCCACAAGCGCGACTTTTTCCACCGCAACCCCCATGCGTCCGCAAACGCCCAGAGCGCCTGAGGGGTCGGGCTTTCTGGGAGTGCTTCCGCTGTGCCCGATGACTTCGGAAAACTCCCACCGTGAAAGAAGCGTTTGCGCGATTTTTGAAGTCATTTCCTGCGGTTTGTTGGAAAGAACGGCAACCTTCACACTTTTTGAGCAAAGAGCGCAGAGCGCCTCGGCGACCCCGTCATAAAGTTTTGTGTGAATATCAAAAGCGCGCCTGTAAAAGGTCATAAAACTTTCAACACACTTGTTCACCTGTTCTTCGGATGCGCCATCGGGAAGCGCTTTTTTCATCATCGCCGCGGCGCCTTCGCCGATAAAAAATCTGTATTCGTCAAGCCCGCATTCGGCAAATCCGTTCGCGCTTAAAGACGCGTTGGCGGCGTGCGCAATGTCGGCAACGGAATCTATAAGCGTTCCGTCAAGGTCGAAAATTACGGCTTTGTATCTCAAAACCCTTTTTAGTCCGCCCCTCTCAAGTATTTTGTTTTCAACTCTTCAATCGCCTCGGGCTCGCCGACAAAAGTTACCAAATCACCCTCTTCAAGAACCGTGAGCGGACCCGGAACAACGGTCTGTGCGCCGCGCCTCACAAGGGCGACGAGGCATCCTTGCGGAAGCCGGGAATCTTTAAGCGGCTTACCCGTGAGCGAATGGGCGGCACTGTCCCACTTACCGATGCTAACGGTGATTATCTGCTCGCTGCGCGTGAATATCGCCCGCAGGTCGTCCTCTCCGGCGGCGGATACCCAGCCATGAAAAAAGTCCTGCGCTTCAACGATGCTCGCCATTCTCGCAAGTATTCTCAAGTGCAGGTTCGGGTCATCGGACGGGCTGATGAGGAAAAACAGCGCTCTCGCTTTTGGAGCTTGTGAGGCGGATGACTCGGGATCGGGAGGCATTTCAACTCCGGCGCGCGAACGAACCATCACTATCTCCATTTTGTCAATCCCGTCAAGCCGCAAATGCGGAAGCGCGGCGCCCTCCTCGGTAACAGGCGTTATGCCGACCCCGGTGCCGCTTATGAAACGCCGCTCAAGTTCGCGCGAACCGAACCTCTTTATGCGCCGCCCGAATTCCTCGGACGCCATGTGCACGACCGTCTCAAAATCAACCCCCTCCTCATCCGCCAAATCAATCACCGCGCTTCCGGCCATAAGGTGGTCAAACGGGTCATCTTTTCTCAACCCCTTCTCTTTGAGTATTCCCCTGAGTTCGGTGTCCAGTCCCTCGTATCTTGAGCGTCCGAGATTTTCAAACATATGGAATATCGCGCCGCCCCTTTTGAGTTTGTCGCGAATGTAAAGCCGGTACCACAGCACGCACACGACCACGACCACAACTGTGAACACTTTTGAGGAAATCCCCACGCTTGAAAACAGCCACAGCGATGACACAACGCCCGCGATTTGCATCCAGGGATAGAACGGCGACCGGTATCCGGGGTCGTATCCCTCAATCCTGCTCTCCCTCATCACGATGACCGAGAAACACAGAATGGCGAACACGAAAAGCTGGAACGCGCTCGCGAGTTTTACAATCTTCACGGGGTTGAGAAACACGAGAATGAGCGCCATGGACGCGACCGTAAGAATGAGGCTGTAAATGGGGGTGCCGTTGCGCGATATTTTCGCGAAAATGCGCGGAATAACGTTATCGCGGCTCATTGCGAGCGGATAGCGCGATGCAGTGAGAATTCCGGCGTTGGCGACCGAAATAAACGCCGCGATTGCCGCGAGCGATATAAGGTAAAGACCCGTTTCGCCAAAAAGCGCCTGCGCGGCATCGGCGGCAAGGGTTGGGTTTCCAAGCAGTTTCCCGAGCGGAATTATGCCGACCATAACCAGTGTGCCAAGCCCGTAAATGAGAACCGAAACGCCAAGCGCGTAGAACATTCCGAGCGGGATTGTTCTTTCGGGGTCTTTCACCTCCTCGGACAGGCTTGTAACCTTGGTTATCCCCGCATAACTGATGTAAACCATCGCCGAAGTGGACAAAAGCGCCTGCGCGGGAAAATCAAAAAATGTTGCAAGGTTTGAGGTCTGAATTTTCGGAACGCCGCCCGTAACGAAAACCGCAAGAATCAGAATAAGCATACCGACAAGCCACTTCTGAAACTCGCCGCTTGACTTCGCGCTGACCCAGTTAATCAAGCCCAGAACGATTGACGCTAAAATCGAAATAGGCACAATGTGTTCACTGTATTGGGGAAAGAACAGCGCAATATAAAAACCCATTCCTATGAGCGCGAAACCGGATTTGAGAATGAGCGCGAGCCAGCTTCCGATGCCGCCGATGGTTCCGAAAAGGGGACCCAGAGAGCGGTCAATAAAGTAATAAGCGCCACCCGCTCTGGGCATGGCGGTTGAGAGTTCCGCTATGCTGAAAACGACGGGAATGAGCGCAAAAACCGCAACAAAATACGCAATGACAACCGATGAACCGAGCCCGTATTCACTCGCCGCAATTCCGGGAAGAAGGAAGAATCCCGCGCTCAAACTCGTGCCCGCCGCAAGTGCAAAAATGTCTTTTACGCCAAGCTCTTTTTTCAGTTTTTTTGAATCTTCAGGCATTGAATTTCCGGCTCCCGCGCTAACCCGAAAAAAGCGACACAAGGCTGAGTATCGGCAGATACATGGAAATCACTATAACCGAGACCGCCACCCCGACAATAAGGGTCGCCACGCTTTCAACCGAGGACTGAACCGACAAAGACAGCAGGTCCGCCTCCTGCTGATAACTCTCGGCGAGCCATTCAAGCATGCGCGGAAGTTTGCCGCTGCGCTCTCCCGCATCAACCATTGAAACAAACACGGCGGGAAACAGCCGCTCCGAGCCGAACGATTCCGCGACTCCCCTTCCCCTGACCATTTTGCGCGCCGCGGCAATCACCGCGCTTGAAAAAAAGCGGTTGTCAGACGAGGACGAAACAACTTCAAGGGCGGAAACAAGCGGAACCCCTCCGCGCAGAAGGGACGCGAGCGTCCGGCAGAATCGCGCCAGAATTGACCTGTGTGCCATTGCGCCGAGAACCGGCACGAAGAAAAGCGCGCGGTCAAAAAACATAGTCGCGCGTCCGCCGCGCCTGTAAAGCACGATGGGAACAATCACCGAAAGCGCCGTGAAAACGGCGATATACGCGAGGTTTGATTTCATAAAAACCGCCGCGCCCACAACCGCGCGGGTCAAGGCGGGAAGAGGCGCCTGCATATCGCTGAACACTTGCGCGAACACGGGCACGAGAAATGACATCGCGAGAAAAAGAACAAGCACGGAGGTAACCACGACCGTTAGCGGATAAACCATCGCCGCCCTCACCTTTTTCACAAACACCTCGGATTTCTGAAGGCTGTCGGCGAAATCCGCCATAATTTCGCCCATTTCACCGCCGCTTTCCGCCGCACGCACAAGCCCCGTGTAAAGAGGCGAAAACGCTTCGGGATACTTTCCAAGGGCGGAGGAAAAACTCTCTCCGCGCCGCACCGAAAGAGCGGTCTGCTCAATGATTTTTTTAAAACGCGCGTCCGTCTCCTGCATCGCGAGAACGTCAAGCGCGCCCGATATGTCAATTCCCGCGCCCGTCATAACGGAAAACTTTCTCGTGAATGCGTAAACCACCGTGCGCGGAACCGCGCCTGTGTAGATTTCCATTTTGAGCAATTCCGCCGCGCGCTTCAAAAGGCCCGAAACGGTTGCGCGATTGCCCGTAAAACCCAACATAAACCGCCCTAGATCTCCTTGTTCGAATCGGGCGGAGTGTTCTTCACCACCTCTTCAAGTGTTGTTACGCCGAGCGCGAGTTTGCGAATTGCATTCAGTCTCATCGTGGTTATTTCCCTGCTTGCCGCCCACCGCCGCATTTCACTCAGAGGCGCCCGGCGGGCTATCATCTCTTTTAGTTCGGAATCAACAACAACGACTTCATAAACCGCCTCCCTCCCCCTGTATCCGGTTGAGGAGCAGTCGTTACAACCCGCGCCCTCAAACACTGCGTCCGCCGGACACTGCTCTTCGGATATGCCGGCGGAGATTAGGGCGGCGGCGCTTGTGGCGGCGGGCTTTTTGCAGGAATGGCAAATGACCCGCACAAGCCGTTGCGCGACAACGGCGTGAAGAGAAGACGCGACAAGAAACGGCTCGACACCCATGTCAAGAAGGCGAATGACCGATGAAAGCGCGTCCGAAGTGTGGATTGTGGAAAACATCAAATGCCCCGTGAGAGAAGCTTTGACGGCGATGTCTGCGGTTTTGGAATCCCTGATTTCGCCTACCAGAATTACATCGGGGTCCTGCCGCAGAAAGTTCCGCAGGCATTCGGAGAAAGTGAGCCCGATGTTCTCGCGTATCTGCACCTGATTTATTCCACTCAATTTGTATTCAATCGGGTCTTCCGCCGTAACGATGTTAATCCGCTCGCTTTTTATCTCCTCAAGAACGGAGTAGAGGGTCGTGGTTTTACCACTTCCCGTGGGGCCCGCGATAAGCACCATTCCGTTTTCGGCTTTGACGGCTTTTTCAAAACCGGCAAGCTGTGAGTCTTCAAATCCCAGCTGTTTGAGGCTGAACTTGAGTGGGCCTTTGTCGAGAAGCCGTATGGCGATTTTCTCGCCAAAGGTTACGGGCACAACCGAAATTCTGCATTCAAAATCGTCTCCGCGCAAAGTCCGGAAATTCATCCGCCCCTGCTGAGCACGCCTTTTCTCAGCGATGTCCAGTTCGCACATAACCTTGATTCTGGAGGTCAAAATCGGAGCTATCTCAATGGGAAGACGGTGAAAAACATAGAGCACACCGTCAATTCTGTATCTGACCCTGAGCTCCTCTTCATACGGCTCAAAATGGACATCACTCGCTCTTTTGGAAAATGCCTCCTCAATGATGGAACCGGCGAGCCGGACAACCGGGGAGGATTTCGAAAAATCGGCATCTGTGCGAAGCACATACGCGCCACCCGAAGCGCGCGCGGCTTCGTCAATCACATTGCGTATGGAATCTTCGCTGAAAACGCCTGACTCGTCCGCGGCTCCGTAGTTTTTGTCTATGAGGTTTTGAACGGTGTCGGGCGAAACGGGCACAAAATCCGCGCCGCTTCCGCAACGGAACTTCACATAGTCCAGCACCTCGGGAGCCGTGCCGTGCGCAACCGCCACAACCACTTTACCGTTTTTTCTGTAAACGGGAATCGCGCCGTGCTCGCGGACGAAATGTTGGGGAAGAACCGCAAGTAAATCAGAATCTATCTTCGCGTCCATTATTGCCACACCATCCCCTGCCCCGTGGAAACCGCCTGCGGAAAACTGTTTACTCATAATCTTGCTGTCTGAAAAAG
>NZ_CDWCUL010000009.1:0-52951 GCF_977828045.1 Candidatus Mycalebacterium sp.
AAAAGAACATACGGGCGTATCCAACATGGGAAATAAACGGCTCCTTTTACAGGGGGGCAAAGACGCTTGAACAGCTTTCCGAGATGTCGGGATACAAAAACAAGCGGGAATAAAACGGCGGGACAGAAAAGGAAAAGCCGCGCGATACCCGCGCGGCTTTTCCTAAATCAGGAGGAGGAGAAGTTAAGGAAACACCCTAACTTACATCCATATAGTAAAGACCCTCCGGTTAAATGTCAAGGACTTTTTAGACCCTAAAATTCCGCCTCAAAAGCCCCTTCCAGAAGTTTCACACCGCCTTTTGAAAGATCCACCGCGACAACGTCAAAACGCATCGGTTTTGATTCAACGCGATTTTTTTTGATGTATTCGGACGCGGCAATTGTAATCTTTTTTCTCTTTCGCCGGTCAACAAACTCTTCGGGAAATCCGTGTGCGAAGTTTGAGCGCGACTTGACTTCAACAAAGCACAAAGTGCCGCCGTCAGAGCAAACAATGTCTATTTCCCCCCGTCTGCACCGGAAGTTTCTTTCAAGAATTAAAAACCCTTTTTCTTTGAGAAAATCGGCCGCCATCTGCTCGCCACGGTCGGTCTTCGCGGGTTTCTTCACAAGCCGCGTTGCCGCGCGCGCTATTTCGTCAATAAGTTTCAAGTTTCTTTTTCAATTCCTCAATGGTCTTTATCGCTTCGGAGGGCGTGAGGTTCATCGTGTCTATGCGGGAGAGGTCTTCGGCGATGGAACCGAGTGCGTCCTTTTCAGCGGGCGGTTCGGGCTCAAGATTGGGAAAAAGCGTCATCTGCTCCGCGCCCATAAGTTCGGTCATTTTTGAGCGCATGCCTTCAAGCGAGGAAAGTATTTTACGTGCGGAAGCGAGAACCGGTTCCGGAACGCCCGCGAGCGCGGCAACCTGAATTCCATAACTGTGGCTTGATGAACCGGGGACGAGTTTTTTGAGAAAAACAATCTCCCCTCCGCTTTTCTTGACCGCGACATTGTAGTTTTTGACGCCCGGATTTGATGCGGAGAGGCTGGCGAGTTCGTGATAGTGCGTGGCGAAAAGAGACCTCGCGCCGATTTTATGCAGATGCTCGGCGACCGCCCACGCGATGCTCATTCCGTCAAAGGTGCCCGTGCCGCGTCCGATTTCATCTAAAATCACAAGACTGCGCGGGGTGCAGTTTCGCATTATGTAGGCGGTTTCAACCATCTCCGACATAAAGGTTGAAAGCCCTCTGGCAAGATTGTCGGATGCGCCCACGCGGGTGAAAATTTTGTCCGTAATTCCCACAACCGCTTTTGAACACGGAACAAAACTTCCTATTTGAGCCATCAAAACTGTGAGCGCGACCTGTCTTATGAGGGTGGATTTTCCCGCCATGTTGGGTCCGGTGATAAGCAGAAATCTGTTTTCACCGTCATCCATTTTGACATCGTTCGCGACAAATGCGGACGGCCCCTGTATCTGCTCCACAACCGGATGCCGTCCGCCCGTAATATCTATTCCGCCGCCGCCGTTTATGACGGGCCTTGTATATCCGTTGCGCACGGCGGCTTCACAAAAACACGACAGCACATCAAAAACGGCAATCAGCCGCGCACTCTCTCTGACTTTGTCTGCGACCGACGAGACCTCGCGCCTCAAATTTTCAAATATCTCTCTTTCAAGGCGCAGCATCTCGTCTTCGGCGGTTTTGATTTTTTCCTCCCATTCGGAAAGTTCGGGGGTTGTGAATCTTTCGCCGGAGGAAAGCGTCTGTTTTCTGACGTATTCGGGCGGAACCTTGTCAATGTTTGTTTTTTTAACTTCAACATAGTAGCCGAACACTCTGTTGTATCCGACCTTCAAAGAGGAAATTCCGGTTTTTTCCCTCTGCTGCTGCTCAAAGCGCGATATCCAGTTTCTGCCTTCCTGCCGCAGACGCCTGAATTCGTCAAGGGCGGGATCGCACCCGTCTTTTATGACTCCGCCTTCGGCAAAGGTGGCGGGCGGCTCATCGGAAATTGTTGCGGTTATGCGCCCGGTTACGGAGTCAAACCCGTCTATTCCTTCCGCGGCGCGGGAAAGAAGCGGCGCGGACGCGCGCGGCACAATCCGCTTCAACTCCGCCGCCCGCAAAAGCGAATCCTTTAGCGCGGTCATGTCTCTGGGCCTTGAAGACGGTGTTGAGATTCTGCCAATTAGCCGCTCAATGTCGTTCACACCTTTGAGTTCGGTTCGGATTGAATCCGTTAAATCAGGGTCGGCGCAAAGGTTTTCAACCGCGTCAAGGCGGCTTTCAATTTCGCCGGTTTGCGTGAGCGGGTAGTCAATCCATTTTCTCAAAAGCCGCCCGCCCATCGGGGTCAGCGTAAAGTCAATGGTTTTGATGAGCGTGGGTCCGTTTTCGGAAGTCATGGACTTCACGAGTTCAAGGTTTTTTCTTGTGGATTCGTCAATCTGAACGCAGGAGGACAAGCCGTATAAAACCGGCAGTTTTATCGCCGGCATATAATCCATCTGGGTTTCGCGCATGTATTCAAGCAACGCGGAGCAGGCAAGGGCCGCTCCTGAGGTTTCGTCAAATCCGCACGCCATGAGAGACGAAACCCCGAAGTGTTTCATAACCGTTGAGCCCGGCTCGCTTGAAACAAACAGGTCCTGCCTGACGGTGAAAAGCGGGTTCCATGAAACATCCGGCTCTGCGGCGCACAAGCCGTTTTCCGCCGCAATGACGACTTCCGACGGCATAAGTTTGAGAAGTTCCGAGCGGGCTTCGGCTTCGGTTTCGAGCGAGCAGACGGCGAAATCCCCGGTTGAAATATCGCAGTGCGCCAGATGATAGCCCGAAGAGTCCGAACCCAATGACGCTATGTAGTTGTTTGTTTTTGAATCAAGGCTTTCATCGCCCATAAGTGTGCCCGGAGTGAGAACTTTGACGACCCGCCTTTTCACAAGTTTGCCGGATTTGCTGTCTTCAACCTGCTCGCATATGGCGACTTTGAGCCCGAATTCAAGCAGTTTTGACACATATCCCTCCGCGCTGTGAAACGGAACGCCGCAGAAGGGAATGGGCGAGTCGGATTTTTTGTTACGCGCAGTGAGGGTTATACCGAGAATTTCCGAAGCGGAAACAGCATCCTCAAAAAACATCTCGTAAAAATCGCCGAGCCGAAAAAAAAGTATGGAGTCATTGTGGCGGCTTTTGATGCTTTTATACTGTTCAAGCATTGGTGTGCTTGAGTCGTTCATAGAAGGGAAATTATATTGAAATTACCACCTTTATCAAAAAGCGGCTCTAGAGAGGGACCGAAGCGATTGAAATGACCGCGCCCGTAACGAATAGAACAAACCCGGCGGCTTTTGAAAATCCGGTTCGCGGGATGCGGAAAGAATGGGAAAGTTTCGGGAATAAAAACGCCATGGCGGCAACAAGCGCGGTTTGAACAACCGCGAGACCGATGAGGTAGAAAACAAGCGGGGATGTTTCAGAGCCGACTATCCCGCCGCCGTAGGCGTAGCCGTGAAACAACCCGAAAACGGCGCAAAGAACGGCGGCAAACGAGTTTGAAACCGCGCCCGTGAAAATGGCAACCCCCGCGAGCGCAACTGACACGGCGACCGCAGTTTCATAAAACGGAATCTCAAAGCCGTTCCCAGACAGAAACAGGTGTGCGAAAACGCCCGCTATGGTGGCCGGGACAAAAGCCAAAAGCGCCTTTTTGCTTCCGAAGCATATGGCACAAAAAACCGCGACCGCGGCAAGAAGCGCAAGGTGGTCAAGCCCGAGCGCGGGGTGTGCAACGCCCGAAAGCAAGCCCTGATACCAATGTGTAAGAACCGCGCCTTCCCACGGGTGATGCGCGAAAACATTTGAGGTGCCGAGTGAAAAAAATGTCGCTAAAAGCAAGAAGATTCTCATTTAAAATCCGCCTGAAACAGACCCTGATTCTATACGCGCGGATTGTGAAAATCAAACTCTTTTGCTTAATGGAGATGAGGGGAATCGAACCCCCGACCTCTGCCTTGCGAAGGCAGCGCTCTCCCAGACTGAGCTACATCCCCGTTACAAAAATCAACGCAATTATTATATGGAAAACCGCCAATATCAACCCGTTGTTACAACTTTCACCCGCTGGATTGAGCGCGGAGTGGACGACTCAACCGTGAAAATCGCCCCGCTTGACTCAACTGTTTCACCGCGCGCGGGTATGCGCCCGAATTTGAAAAGCAGAAAGCCGCCGAGCGTTTCGTAGTTTTTGCTCTCCGGTATGCGCGTGCCGAGGTCTTCGTTGACGCGCTCAATGCTGATATGCGGAAAAACCAGGTATTCGTGCGTGCCCGTCCGCGTCCAGAGGTTTTTGCCCTTGTCGTGCTCGTCCTCTATCTCGCCCACTATCTCTTCAAGTATGTCTTCCAGAGTTACGATTCCGACCGCGCCTCCGTATTCGTCAACAACAATTGCCATTGAGGCGCCCGCCTTCATCTCTTCAAGGAGATCGTTGATGGGCCTGCGTCCCGGAACATAAAAAGCCGGACTCGCATATTGCCCGACGGGTTTTTGAGAGCCGTTCTCATCGCCGCCCAGAAGAAAGAACGAGTGAAGAACGCCGGTTATTTTGTCCACCCTGCCGCTGTAAATTGGTATCCTCGTGTATCCCGTTTCCCTGACCACCTCCGCGGCTTTGGACAGGGTCGCGGACTCGGAAAGAACTTTCACCGAAGAGAGCGGAACCATAACATCGGAGACCCTGACCTCGGAGAATGAAAACACCCTGCTGAGCATCCGCCGTTTGCCTGAATCCGTGCCTCCCCGCGCGTGGGCTTTGATGGCGTCCATAATCTCCTCCCTTGTAATTGAAGAGCGGTGCCCGGCAAAGCGCAGGGCTTGACGCGTGAAAAAATTGACAACCCATGTGAGCGGATAGAACAGCCGCGTTGCCACCCACAGGGGATATATCGCCCACAGAATCATTGAGTCGCTGCTTCTGCGGAAGATTGATTTTGGAACCACCTGCCCAAAAACCACCACAAGAGGGGAAAGTATCGCGACCGCATAAAACTCTCCGGCGCCGAAACGGCTTTCCATATAAAAGGTCAAAAGTATGGTGCTCGTTATAAGCGAAAGGTTTATTCCCGCAAGCGTTGTTCCGAGAAATCTCTCCACTTCGGAATGGGATTCAAGCACAAGGCGCGCCGAGCGCGAACCTCTGCCGCTGAGCATTCTTATACGTATTTTGTCGCACGATATGAGGGCGATTTCCGAGCCCGCGAAAAATGCCTGAATAACAAGGCATAAAACAACCGCCGCTATTGTGGTTTCAAGACTCATCTTTTTCTTCCTCCGCGCCGGAGTGCGTGCTGCGTGCCTCAACCGTTACTTCGCTGATTCTCTTTCCCGATATTTTCGTAACCGTGAACTCAAGACTTCCGTGCGATATGCTCTGCCCTTCGGACGGAAGCGCGCCGAATTTGCTGAAAACAAAACCGGCGAGCGTCTCGCCTTCGCTCGCACTCTGCGGAATCGCGGAATCGCAAAGGGCTTGCGAAAAATGCTCAATTCCAACGAACTTAATGAGCGGGAAAAGCATAATGTCATTGAATTCGTCAACTCTGTAACTGCCCGGCACAATCAGTTTTCCCCCGTCCCATTCCGTCGCGGGCTGGTCTCTGCCAACGCTCCTTTCGTCCTCTATTTCGCCGACAATCTCCTCAAGGATGTCCTCCATCGTTACAAGCCCGTCAAACCTGCCGTATTCGTCAACCACGATTGCCATGTGAATTCTGCGCCGCCGGAATTCCCTGAAAAGATCAAACGCGTCTTTGCTTCCGGGTATGAAGTAGGGGGGGTGGAGATGGTTTTTCAGAGAATCGCCGTCCGGAGATTTGAGCAAAAGGTCTTTGGCGAAGATAACGCCCGTGATGTCGTTTTTGTCGTCCGAATAAAGCGGAATTCTTGAATATCCCGCCTTTTTGATTTCATAGACAACCTGCTCAACGGAGAGCGAATCGCTGAGGGTCAGGCAGTTCACATTGGGCGTCATTATCTGGCGCGCCGAAGTGTCGCGCAGACGGAAAAGACGGTCTGCGAGGCGGCTCTCAATCTCGTTCACAACTCCCTCCTCCCTGCCCATCAGCACAAGGGTTTCTATGTCCTCCTCGCTGAATTCCTGAGCCAGCCCCTCGGTCGCCTCGCCGTCTCCGTCTCTGTGCGGAATGAAAATCTTTGAAAACTTTATTATGAGCCAGCGCAGGGGGGTTATGGCGTTGTGAAAGTCATTGAGCGGCCGCGCGACCGCTTTGGCGATGGGAGAAGGAAAGCGCACGGCAAGGGTTTTGGGAACCGTCTCGCCAAATATTAAAAGAAGCGGAGAAGCGACCGCAAGCGACACAAAGGTTACCGTTTCGGTTGAGAACGAGCTCATCAGACTCGCGACCATAATGGCAACCACGGCCGAATACGCGATGTTCACCGCCTCGTCCGCGAAAAGAACCGTAACGATGAGGTCTCCGGGTTTTTTGAGAAGACTCTCTATGAGTTCGGCTTTTCCTCCGCCCTCATTTTTTATTCTCTCTCTCTGGTGTCTTCCGAGCGAAAAAAGCGCGCCCTCGGAGAAACAGAAAAACGCCGAAGCGCCCAGAAGCGCGATGGCTATCAGTATGCCTATCAGAATCTCACCCATTTTTCTTGTTGTGGACGTAGCCGCCCGGACCGAACTCCGAAGCGGGAATTTCCGTTTCTCCGTCAAAAACGCGTAAAGACCCGCCGCCGTCCACGCTCCCTATTTGCGTTATATCCACTCCGGTTTTCTTTGAAACGCCCGCGATTTCATCCGCGCGGCCTGCTGATGCGGCGAACACAAGTTCGTAGTCGCCCCCTGTGGTCGCGGCCTCGCGCGCGCCTCCGGCCGATGCCGGGTGGACGGGAATCTTTTCAAGTGACAGGCGCGCTCCGCAACCGGACAGCGAAACCACCCGCCCCAAATCGGCGATAAGCCCGTCGCTTATATCCGTCATCGCCGATGCCAGACCGGCAAGCGCCAGACCCGTGTCTATTCTCGGAGAGGGAAAACGGAACCACTCAAGAACCCCGCGCTCGCCCGTGGCGGAGTGAGCGCCGGTTGTGAGACCGTCAAGAATTTTCACCGCCGCGTCCGCGCCGCCAAGCCGCCCCGTAACGAAAACGGCGTCTCCGCTTTTCACGCCCCTGTTGCGCACGAACCTGCGCCCCGAGGTTTCGCCGCTGACTTTTATGTCAAGAAACATAAAGGGCGCGGACGATGTGTTGCCGCCCGCGACCGCCGCGCCGACCTCTTCGCAGGCGTTCTCAACGCCTTGCAAAAGCTCATCAACGGCTTTGGAATCGGTACCGTGAGTTATCCCCGCGCTCACGAGAACCGATCTCGGAGACGCGCCCATCGCCGCAATGTCGCTCGCGGCGCACAAAATCGCTCTTGAACCAACCGCGCGGGCGCCGAATTCGGGCAACGCAAGCCACTGTTTTCTGAAATGAACGCCCTCAACCACGCAGTCGCAACTGTCCACAACAAACTCGTCCGCGCCGCAGTCAATCACGGCGGCGTCATCGCCGGGACCCACAACAAAGCGCCCGCCGGGCTCTTCTGAGGCGAACCGCTCCAGCGCCCGGGAGACAATAAACTCCTCATCCGCAGGAATGGTTTTTTCGTGTGGAGAATCAGTATCGTCCGAAGGATCAGTGTCTTCGCTCATTTTCGCGTGAAAATTGTTTCAGAACGGGCGCGGTTTGTCAATCGGGCGCTAATGAAAATACCTGTCAAGACGCCTGTATTGCACCGCTTCGGCAACGTGTTCGGGCATGATGACGGCGGAGCCCTCAAGGTCCGCTATTGTCCGCGAGACCTTGATTATTCTGTCATACGCGCGCGCCGAAAGCCCCAGTTTTTCTACGGCTCCTCCAAGAATTTTTTTTGACGAATCGCAAAGCGGGGCGAATTTTTTCAGCATCTCGGGTGACATCTGAGAATTGGAGAAAACGCCCGCGCCGCCGAACCTTTCGTTCTGGATCTTTCTCGCGGAATTGACTCTTTCTTTCACGGCGGCGGACCTCTCGGCGGTGTTTTCATCCGAAAGTTCGCGGTATTTAAGGGCGGGAACCTCTATGTTCATGTCAAACCTGTCAAGAACGGGTCCCGATAACTTTGCCCGGTATTTTCTTATTTGTTCGGGACGGCAGGAGCACGGCTTTGCGGCATCGCCCAGATACCCGCACTGGCAGGGATTCATCGCGCCGACAAGCATAAACTTCGCCGGATAGGTAAGCGTTGTAGCGGCGCGGGATATGACCACTTCGCCGTCTTCAAGCGGCTGGCGCATCGCCTCAATCACGGTTCTTTTGAACTCCGGCATCTCGTCAAGAAACAAAACACCGTTGTGAGCGAGACTGATCTCGCCGGGGCGCGGAACAGAGCCACCGCCTATGAGACCCGCGTCGCTTACGGTGTGGTGAGGGGAGCGGAACGGACGCTCGGTGACGAAGGGCTGATTATCTTTAAGGAAGCCGGAAACGGAGTAGATTTTAGAGGTTTCCATGGCTTCGGAGAAATGCATGTCGGGAAGGATTGTGGGAATCCTGCGGGCAAGAAGGGTTTTGCCCGAACCCGGCGGACCGACCATGAGAATGTTGTGCGCGCCGCTCGCGGCTATCTCAATCGCCCGCTTCGCCTGATACTGACCCTTGACCTCACTTAAATCAACGCCGTATTGCGCTTTTGAGGAGAGCGCTTCCGCATCAAAGATTTGCGGCGGGATTTCATTCTTTCCGTCAATATGCCCCACAAGTTGGGCGAGTGTTTCCACGGCGATGACCTCCAAACCGGAAACAAGCGAGGCTTCAACGGCATTGGCTTTGGGAACTATGATTCCCTTGAGCCCTTTCTCTTTCGCGCAAACCGCCATGGGTAAAACCCCTCCGACTTTTTTCACTCTGCCGTCAAGCGAGAGTTCGCCCATTATGAGAAAGTCTTTCAGTTTCACGCCCGGCACGATGAGACCCGCAGACGCCAGAATTCCAACCGATATGGGCAGGTCAAATGAAGACCCCTCCTTTCTGATGTTGGCGGGAGCGAGGTTTACCGTGATTCTTCGCGGGGGGATTTTGAAGCCGCTGTTTTTTATAGCTGAGCGCACCCGCTCTTTGCTTTCCCTCACGGCTCCTTCCGGCAACCCGACTGTTGTAAAAACGGGTAGCCCGGCGCTCATGTCAACCTCAACTTCCACTACATAACCGTCCACACCGAGCACGGCGCAACTCTGAATGTTTGAAGTCATAGAGTGCTATCTTACAACAAAACAAAGGGGTTTGAAGAAGTTGTTTGACAGAAGGGGTTTTTACTGTTTAGAGTGAAATTGGCTGTAGTAGTGGTGAGGGTCCCGTTCTGATGAGTGTGTAGGTGGCGGAGATTTCCTTGTCATCGGGTGTTATGCAAAGAGAAGATTTTAGTCAAATCTGGCAGGGTTTTCTGGGACATGTCAAACAGGGTGGTAATGTCTCCCAGGATGTTCTTGAACTGTTTTCCAATTCGCAAATATCGGGTTTTGATGAGAGTGAAGGTGTTGTTGAGATCATGCCTTCCGACAATATGGGAATGCACTGTCTTACAAATAACGTCGGGAGTTCGCTGGCCGAGGTTTCCGACTATTTCACCAAGTTTTACGGAATAAAAAGGGTTGAGGTAAAAAATCCGGAGGGCGAGAGGGCTGAAGAGGTTTTGATACCGCCCGAAAAAAATGTGAGGAGAGAGGTCTCTTTCGGCTACCTGAACTCAAAATACAGTTTCAACAATTTCGTTGTGGGTGAAAGCAATGAGTTCGCTTTTGTCGCCGGAACAACCGCGGCAAAACAGCCGGGGCGTCACAACCCGTTGTTTATCAGGGGGGCTTCCGGGCTTGGAAAAACACACCTTATGAACGCCATAGGCAATGAGTTTGCCGCAAGAAACCCAAACCTGAAGATCTGCTGCCTTTCATCGGAAGAATTCACAAACATAGTCATCCAATACATAGCGAAAAGAAGGATGTCCGAGTTGCAGGTAAAACTCAGGCAGGGATGCGACCTGTTGATGATTGACGATATACAGTTTCTTGAGGGCAAGGAAAATGTTTTGAATGAATTTTTCCACACCTTCAACACCCTCCACGAAAACGGAAAGCAGATAGTTGTAACAAGCGATAAAGAGCCGGGACTGTTGGGTTTTGTGGAGAGGATAAAATCGAGGTTTATGTGGGGGCTTATAGCGGACATAAGGCCTCCCGACATAGAAACGCGGGCCGCCATAATCAAGAGAAAAGCCGAGGCGCGAAAAACTGAGATTCCACCCGGGGTGGTTGAGACAATATCCGAGAAGGTAAAAGGAAACGTCAGAGAGCTCGAGGGGGTTCTTGAGAAATTGATATTAATGGCTCAAATTAAAGGCACCACCATAGACATAAGAATGGCCCATATTGTGCTCAACGAGACCCTCCCCGCCAGAGTTGGAATGAACGGCGCATACGGGCGGCATCAAAGGACTGAGGGAGATCTTTCCATTGAATTTATTAAAGAGATTGTTGAGGGGGTTTTTGGTCTTGAAAAAGGGGATCTTGTTTCACCCAACAGAGCAAGGGCGGTTGTGTTCCCACGGCAACTCACAATGTATTTAATAAGAAAGCATTTAGACGCTCAGTATGCGTTGATAGGAAAAGAGTTCAACAGAGATCACTCAACCGTCATACATGCGGTGACTAAAATAGAAGAGAGCATCAAACAAAACGATGAACTCACCAAAAAAGCCATTGAAGAGATAGAAGACAGGTTTAGAATTTAATCCACAAACTGTGTGGAAAACCATGTGGAAAGAATGTTTACAGGTTTGTGGAAAGGTGGAAAAAACGCGCTTCCAAACTTTTTATCCACAATTAATATGGATAAAAAACAACCCCTCAACACAGTTTTCAATAAACATTCCACATGGAAAATTCTTTTATGTATAAGGGGTTGCAAAAACATCCCAAGGGTTTTCCACTAATCAACACCCCCTACTACTACGACTACTAATATTTATGTATAATATAAGACAATAATAGAAGAGACCCCGTAAACAAGGTGGAAAACAATTGAAAATAAAATTCAAAAGGCAACCCCTGCTCAACAAACTGCAGTTGGTCGCAGGACTTACAGAATCCGAATCCCCGAACGAAATACTGCAGAACATACTTTTGAGAAGTTTTGGAAAGAAAAAAGAGTGTTTTGTTGCGGCCACAGATATTGAATCAACAATAGTCAGCTACTTCAGCCCGGAAGACACTCCCGAAGCGGATTTTGACATCCTTGTTCCGGCGCGCAAATTTCTTGAAATAATAAGGAGTATGGAGGACGATGAGGTGGTCGTCAGTGTCCACAAAAATAACTGGATGGAGATAACAACCTCATCCGGGGTTTTTAAATTTCCTTTTCTTCCCGGAAAAAACTTTCCAAAAATTCCCATTGCTTCAACACAAGCGGTTTTCTCTATTTCCTCTCAAACCGTATCGACCATACTTCCGTCGGTTTTAAGTTTTGCCGCGGATGACTCTTTAAGGCGCAACCTTAACGGTGTCTTTTTTGAGAAAATTAACGGAAAGATCAGACTTGTCGCCACCGACAGCCACCGACTTGCCTATTTTCAAAAAGAGATCGTTGGCGCGGGTGATTTTGAAAAATTTATATTGTCAAAAAAAGCGCTTGGTGAAGTGGTGAAAACAATCAAGGATTCCGAATCAGATTCTGAAACATCTTTCTTTTTTGAGAACAAGATGGTTTTTTGCACCACGGGAGAAACAACGGTAATTTCAAATCCCATAGACTCCCCGTTTCCTGAATACGAAAGGGTTGTGCCGGATTTTTCCGCTCTGGAACCCGCGGTTGTTGACAAAAACACCATGCTTTCCGCCGTGAAAAGGGTAAGTATTTTTTCTGAAAAGTCCGGAAGGGTGGATATCAACCTCGCCCCGTCCACACTCTCCGTTTCAAGCGGGGATACGGATGAAGGAGAGGCGGTTGACAGGGTTTCGGTTAAGTTCGGGGGAGATGAAATAAAAGCGTCTTTCAACCCTCAATTCCTTATCGACTCTCTGAACTTTCTTGACGGCGAAGAGGTTGATTTTCGTTCCGGGGACGGAACCACCCCGGGGGTGTTGACCCTTAACGGCTCCGCGGATTTTGTTTGTATATTGATGCCGGTAGTTTCCTAATAATTTATGGGGTTCACACGGGATCTTTCCGGTTTTATTCTCTCTTTGCTGTTTCCCAAATCGTGCGTTGTTTGCGACTCCGTTTTTCCACAAAACCTCAAGGCTGAAGCTGAAAGTGCGCCGGATTTAAGCGGTTTTCTCTGCCCCGCGTGCGCGGAAGGTTTCGTTTTTCTCTCCCCGCCGGACATATGCTCGCTTTGCGGCAACCCGCTTGCGGAAAACCACAGCAAGTCCCTGTGCGGTTCCTGCGTAGCCTCACAAAGGCATTTTTCCATAGCCCGCTCAATTGTTCTGTTTTCCGGTCCCGCGGCGCGGGCGGCAAAAAATTTTAAATATGGCGGACGTTTCTCCCTGGGGCCCGTCTTCTCTTCACTTGTTGTTGATTTTTTCCCCTCAGACTTCGGTGATTTTGAGGTTGTTGTTCCCGTACCTCTTCATTTGAGGAGAATCAGGGAGAGGGAATTCAATCAGTCTGCGGTGATTTCTTCAAAAGTAACTTCCCGCCTCGGAAAAGAGCACGCACCTTTCGCCCTCCAAAGAGTGGTGGACACAACTTCACAGGCGTCCTTCTCAAAAAGCCGCGACAGAAAAGCGAATGTGCGCGGCACTTTCGCCATCACGGACGCCGGAAAAAAGGCGGTTGAAAACAAAAAGGTGCTGCTTTTTGATGACATCTTCACAACCGGCTCAACGGTTGATGAGTGCTCCACCGTACTTCTTTCAGGCGGCGCCGCCGAGGTTAAGGTGCTAACTGTTTTCAGAACCCCGGTTTAATATCCCGCCGGCGGCGGGCAAAAACATCTCTCTTGCCTCTTTTTGTCTCACCCCGCATACTAACGGGGTATAAACAAAGTTCAGCACTCCCAAAATGCCTACAAAAAGAGTCAGAAAAAGCGGTTCAAAAACACTTTCCGGACTCAGAGCCGGGATTGATTCCATTGACCGCAAAATAGTCGCCTCCATAAACGAAAGGGCGTCTGTGGCGTTTGAGGTGATGGAAGAGAAAAAGCGGCTGGCAAAAAGCGTTTACGATCCGGAGAGGGAGAGAGAGGTTGAAGAAAAAATTGTTCATCTCAACAAAGGGCCTCTGGCAGACGGAGACGCGCTTTCAATTTTCAGACAGATAATCCGCTCATGCAGAACCCTTCAATCACAAGGCAGGGTTTCCTACCTCGGTCCAAAAGGGAGTTTTTCACACCAGGCGGCTTCAAACATGTTCGGTTCCTCCTCTGAAATGGTTCCGCGCAAAACCATTGAGGAAGTTTTTGACAGCGTGGCAACCGGCTCGGTTGAGATGGGCGCGGTTCCGATAGAAAACTCAACCGAGGGCTCGGTGGGGCGGGTTCTTGAGATAATCGCCGAAAATGATTTTCACATAACCCGTGAGCACTACGAGAAAATAAGCCACCTTCTTTTGTCCAAAACCGGGAATTTGAAGGATTTGAAAAAAATCGCCTCACACCCGCAGGCTCTCGGACAGTGCAGAAAGTGGATTGCCTCCAGACTGCCGGCCGCGCGTCCGGTGGAAACTTCAAGCACCGCGGCAGCGGCCGTGATGGCGTCAAAAGACAAAACAGTTGGCGCAATTTCAAGCGCTCATTCCGCCTCCATATACAAACTGCGCATCGCCGCAAAAAGCGTGGAAGACACCCCGCTCAACGCCACGCGTTTTGTGGTTGTGGAAAAAACCGCAGACACGCAAAAACCGCGTGCCGGAAACAAAATATCCATAATGTTCGCCATCAAAGACAAGCCGGGCGCGTTGCATAAAACGCTCTTTTCCCCGCTCGCATCCGCCGGAGTCAACCTCACAAGAATAGAGTCCCGCCCGTCCGGTAAAAAGGCGTGGGAATACGTGTTCTTTGTTGATTTGGAGGGAAGTCTCGGCAAGCGGAAAACCGATAAACTTATAAGGGAAATTGAATCAGGAAGCTCCTCTTTCAAAGTGCTCGGATGCTATTTTTCGGGCGATGAGACCAGAGCGGACTCGTAATGATAACTCCGAAAGAAAACATAATGAGTCTTCCGGTCTATGTTCCGGGCAAAACCGCCGCGCAGGTTGAAAAGGAGATGGGAATAAAAGACGCCGTCAAAATGGCGTCAAACGAAAACCCTCTCGGCCCTCGTCCATGGCGATTGAGGCGGTGAACTCTTTTTCTTCTCAAATACACCTCTATCCCGACGGGGACTGCTCACGGCTCAAAGAGAGATTGTCCGCAAAACTCGGCGTCACGCCGCAGAACCTTGCAGTCGGCAACGGCTCAAACGAGGTGCTTGATTTAATTGCGAAGGTTTTTCTCGGTCCCGGCGATGAGGCGATTTACGGGGCTCACGGCTTTGTTGTTTATCCCATCGTTACCGCCGGCGCCGGCGCAAAAGGGATTGTTTCCCCTATGCCCGGTCTGAATCACGACCTTAAAGATTTCGTGCGGCGGATAACTCCTGAAACGAAGGTCATTTTTCTTGCCAATCCAAACAACCCGACCGGCACAATTTTTTCGCGCGCGGAATTTGAGGATTTTCTCGGCAAGGTTCCCGAACACGTGGCTATTGTGATTGACGAGGCGTATTTTGAGTATGTGGACGACCCGGAGTATCCCGACACACTTGGCTACCACTCGCAGAGGGAGGGGCTTATAACCGTCCGGACTTTCTCAAAAATCTACGGGCTTGCGGGAACCCGAATCGGCTACGCAATCGCGTCCGGGCGCGTGGCGGCTCTTTTGAACCGCGCCAAAGAGCCGTTCAATGTCAACTCTGTTTCGCAAGCAGCCGCGCTCGCAGCCCTTGAAGATTCCCGGCATTGCGCCGTTTCCCGCAAGGTGAACCTGGAAGGGCTTGAATATCTGCATTCCTCTCTTGACTCAATGGGCGTTGAGCGCACGGACTCAAAGGCAAACTTTGTTCTTGCGGGAGTCGGGAGCGACGCCGCGGGAATTTATGAAAAGTTGTTGCGCGAAGGGATTATAGTGCGGCCCGTTTCCGCTTACGGGCTTGAAAATCACATACGGGTTACGGTCGGCACGGCGGAGCATAACGCCGCTTTTATCAACGCTCTGGGTGAGGCAATGGGAAAATGAAAATCTCCGTTATAGGGCTGGGGCAAATAGGCGCGTCCCTGTGTGCGGCGCTGAAAGAAACGGGCGCGGCGGATGAAATTACGGGCGCGGACACAAACTCCGGCGCCGTTAGTTACTGCGTCTCCAAAGGTCTTATAGACCGCGGCTTTAAGGATGCGGCGGAAGTTCCGCCCGATACCGACATATGCGTTCTTGCCGTTCCGGTTGACCTCATGCGCGGCGCGGCGGCTGAGCTTTTTTCCACTCCGCGCCCCGGCACGGTGGTAACGGATGTTGGAAGCGTTAAAGAATCCGTTGCCAAAAGCGTTGAGAGTATTTTGCCGCCGGATGTGTTTTTTGTTCCGGCGCACCCGATTGCGGGAAGCGAAAAACAGGGTGCGGAGGGGCATCAAAAAAATATTTTCAAGGGAAACCCCGTGATAATCACCGGCGGCTCGGGAGACGCGTTGAGCAAGGTTGAGGATATGTGGAAAAAAACGGGTGCGAAGATTTTGAAAATGTCCGCCCGTGAGCACGACCGGATTTTCGCTTTCATAAGCCACCTTCCGCACGCCTGCGCGTATTCCCTATCTTCGGTCGCCGCGACCGCCCCGGCGGAGAGGACGGATGTTTTCTCCATTTCAGGAGGCGGATTGAAGGACACAACCAGAATAGCAATGAGCGATCCGGACCTGTGGGCGGGCATACTTATAGAGAACAGGGAGAACGTTCTTGAAGCGCTCGAAGGGTTTTCACGCTCAATTTCCGAAATCGCACGCTCGGTGAAAGCCGGAGATAAAAAAGAGCTCGCCCGGCTGCTTGAAAAGGGACGCGCGGCGAAAGATCTTTTCGTCAAAAACGACCGCAAGTTTTGACACTGCCGTGCGGTTTGTTACTGTTTTACCAATGACCGGAAAAATAAAGAAAACTGACAAGGAATGGAAATCCGAACTTACCGAAGAGCAGTTCCATGTCGCCCGGCAAAAGGGAACCGAAAAGCCCTTCACGGGAAAATTCAATGACCATAAAGAAAAAGGCCAGTATGTCTGCGTCTGTTGCGGACAGCCGCTTTTTAATTCGGATTCAAAGTTTGATTCCGGAACGGGATGGCCCAGTTTTGACAAGCCGATGGAGCAAGACAAGGTCAAAGCCGAACAGGACAGTTCTCTGGGAATGAGCCGGGTGGAGGTTATGTGCTCAAAGTGCGACGCTCATCTGGGGCATGTTTTTCCGGACGGCCCGTCCGAAACCACCGGAACAAGGTACTGCATTAACTCGGCGTCTCTGGATTTCAAGAAAAAGGATCAGGGTTAGCCCCCGAGTTTTTTAGAGATTGCATGGCGGCGGGAGGACTCGAACCTCCGACGGGGGCCTTATGAGAGCCCTGCTCTGCCTCTGAGCTACGCCGCCGATTTTGGCGAAGGCGGAGTTTAACACACAAGCCCGAGTCTTATCAAGATTGGCGCGCCGTCCCGAACTTGTATCCAATCGCTTTACAGGCTATTTTCGCCGCCGTTACATCGGGCGCGACAAAGCCCGGAATTGGCGCGAGTTCAACGATGTCCATTCCCACCACTTCGCGGCTCTCAAACACCGCGCGGAGCAAAGACATAACATCCGCCCAGCCCAGCCCCCCGGGCTCCGGCGTTCCGACAGAAGGCATAATTGAAGGGTCAAGTCCGTCAACGTCTATGCTCAAATAAACCTTGTGCCCGAGTTTTTCCACAATTTGCGCGGTCGTGTCCGGAAAAAGGTTTTTATCTAAAATCCTGTCTGCGGAAAAAATACTCAAATCCCCTCTGTCGCGCACAAACCCGGCTTCTTCCGCCGACATACTTCTTGCTCCCGCAATCACAACATCCGCGCCTGCGTCCAAAACTCTTCTCATAACGCACGCGTGGCTGAATTTTGAGCCTTGATAACTGTCTCTGAGATCGCAATGGGCGTCTATGGATAAAACGGAAATTTCGGGATGAATCTCCTTTTGCGCGGCGAAAGCCCCGACTGTAACGGAGTGCTCGCCGCCGAGTGTGAGAACGAATTTGCCCGCCCGTGCCAAATCAAAGCAGTTTTTTTTAACGGTTTTGACCATCTGCGCCGGGTCAATGTCGCATTCAATCTCATGCGCGGTGTGGATACCCCCTTCCGCCGGGTTGTGCCCGAGTTCCCCGTCATAAAGTTCAATTGATCGGGACGCTTCAATTATCGCCATGGGCCCCCGCGAGCAGCCGCCCCGAAACGACACCGTTCTCTCATACGGCACCGGAAACACAACCGTTTGCGCGGTGTCAAAATCCGATTCGGGCGGATCAAGGTCCAGAAAGTTCAACTCAAAGCCCATTGCCCGGATTGCCTATGCGGTTTTCTCCGTTTTCCCGAAGCCCAGTTTGCACAGGTAGTCGTGAGTTCTCGTGCCGTTTCCGCTCATAAAAATTTCCAGATCCTCCGGCGCGTCAATGTCAAGCCCTATGCCGCCGAGTGCTAATGAGGAAAACTCCAGCCCCAGCCGCAGAGCCATCTCCCTGTGGCGCGGAAAACTGTTTTCACCGAAATGCGGAGACAGCACGCCCGGGGGGCTCATGAAAAGCGCGTTTGTGCCCGTTCCGTCCCGCGAGGGAACGATGATAATACGGTTTCCCCCGTCATCTTTTTCAAGCACGGCGTCAAACTCCCACGCCTGCGCCGCGGGTATGTCTCCCGGAACCACAAGAACGGAATCCACGCCCGCCGCGAAACATTTTTTCATCGCGAAATCAACCGACAAGCTTTCGCTCTGCTGGTCCCGCTCGGTGATTATCTCCATTCCAAATCCGCGCCCCATGCTCATGGCGTCCGGTTCGGCGGTTACAAGAAAAACCCCGTCCGCACATTCGCACCGCGCCACATTTGACAGAACGTCCTCAAGCATCACGCGCGCGAGCCCCTTGCGCTCGGACGGCGACAGGACTTCGCAAAGTCTTTCATTCGCGGCTGAAAATCTTTTTACCGGAACAACAACGGCTTTCATTTCACAAACACTACTGAAAAATGGTTTTTTTTCCACACGGCAAGTTAGACTAACGCCACATGAGCCGCCAGCCGAGCAACCCGCACTACGCCGGTCACAGGGAGCGTATCAGGAAAAAGTTTCTCAAAGAGGGGCTGTCCGCGTTTGCTGATTATGAGGCGCTGGAGTTGCTTCTGACCTATTCAATTCCCCGTAGCGATGTAAAACCCACGGCGAAAAAACTGCTTAAAACCTTCGGCACGCTCTCAGCCGTTTTGGACGCCTCGCCGTCCGAGCTCAAAAAAGTTGCCGACATAGGCGGTTCAACCGCCGCTTTCATACGGCTTGTCAGGGAAATCAACTGGCGCTATATGGAGACACGGATTGAAAAAGAGGACTATCTTACCTCTCCGCAGGCGGTCGTGGATTTCTGCAAATCCAGAATAGGGCGCGAAAGCAACGAGTTTATGCTTGTGGTTTTCGTGAACACTAAAAATCAGTTTATTGAACATGAGGTTGTGTCCGAAGGTGGGGTTGCGAGCGTGAATATGAACATAAGAGATATAGTAAAAAAGGCGATTAATATAGAAAAATGTTCAGGCATCATCATTGTCCACAATCACCCGAGCGGTCACCCGCAGCCGTCCGACAGCGACAAGGATCTCACGGAGGAAATGGTGGGAATCTGTAAATCGCTTGATATACGGCTTGTTGACCACTTGATTGTGTGCTCGCACGATCATTACAGTTTTGTTGAAAACGGGTTGTTGTGATAGTCTTGGAAAAACGTCTTATGCCACCCAAATCCAGAAAAGCGAAGGTTGAGAGAAAAACCACCGAAGTGAAAGTCAGCGTTGATTTGAATGTTGACGGCTCGGGAAAATTTGACATCGCGACCGGCATACCGTTTTTTGACCACATGCTCAGCCAGTTCGCGCGACACGGCTGTTTTGACCTCAAAATCAAAGCCCTCGGCGACACTGAGGTTGATTTTCATCACACGGTTGAAGACGTGGGCATTACGCTCGGAAGCGCTTTCAAGGAGGCGCTCGGCGAGAAAAATCGCATAGTCCGCTTCGCGCACTCTTTTGTGCCTTTTGAAGACACGCTTGTTTTTTCCGCCGTGGACATAAGCGGCAGACCGTGTCTTGTTTTTGACGCCAAAATGCCCAAGTCCAAAGTGGGTGATTTTGACTCGGAGCTTGCGCGCGAGTTTTTCAAATCCCTCTCAAACAATGCGGGATGCAACCTCCACATCCGTCTCCAAAGCGGCGACAACCTGCACCACAACATTGAAGCAATGTTCAAATCGTGCGGACGCTCGTTTGACCTTGCGACCGCGATTGACGGGCGCTACACCGGCGTTCCCTCCACAAAAGGTGCTTTATGAGCCCCGGGCGGGCTCGCGAAATAGCCGTTTTTGACTATGGGGCGGGCAATCAGCGAAGCGTTCTGAGCGCTTTCAAATTTCTCGGCTTCAACGTAAAGGCAATTTCCACCCCCCGTGAAATATCGCAAGCGGAAAGGATTGTCGTTCCCGGAGTCGCCTCTTTCGGCGACTGCGCGAGAGAGATTGAAAAATCCGGAGCCGCATCCGCTTTGCGCGATTTCATAAACGGAGGCAAACCCTATCTGGGGATGTGCCTCGGGCTTCAAATCCTTTTTGAGAACAGCGATGAAAGTCCCGGCGAAACGGGGCTCGGTGTTTTCAAAGGCGGTGTGAAGGGTTTGCGCACATCCCCTGAACTCAAAGTGCCGCACATGGGCTGGAACCGCGTGTCGTTGTCCGGCGACGGGCTTTTCAGCGGCGTTTCCGACCAAAGTTGGTTTTACTTCGCCCACTCGTTTTATGTTGAGCCGGGAGATTCGTCGATCATCGCCGCAAAAGTCTCTTACGGAAGTGAGTTCACGGCCGCGGTGGAAAAAGACAATGTTTTCGCCTGCCAGTTTCACCCTGAAAAAAGTTCGGATGCGGGCTTGAAAATCCTGCGCAATTTCGCCGGTTTTCAGCCGTCTTCGTAAACCATTCCGTAAGCGCTGTAACTTCTGAATATGCGCCTCACGTAGTTTCTGGTTTCGTCAAACGGAATTTCTTCGGTGAACTCGTCTTGTTCAAGACCTTTGAGCGCGCCGTTTCTCCACCGCGTCACCCTTGTCGGTCCCGCGTTGTAGGCACTAAGCGCGGCAACGGTGTCGCCGCCGAATTTTTTCAACATCAAATGCAGATAGCGCGAGCCGAGATTGATGTTCACTTCCGGCAGGAGAAGTTTTTCACGCGTGATTTCCCCCTCTCCGGCGCTCTGCGCCATCTCTTTCGCGGTGGGCATTATGAGTTGCATCAGCCCGAATGCGTCCGCGTGCGAGACGGCGTCCGTTTTGAACCTGCTTTCCTCGCGTATGAGAGAATAGACAAGATTTTCGTCAAGCCCGTATTTTGACGAAAACTTTTTTACCTCATCGTCAAACCCTCTCGGAAAAGCGAGCCGTATTCTTCCCGGCGGCGGATTGCTTCCGATGAGTTTTATGCACGAATTGAACTTTCGCACGGCGGCAAGAATTTCGCACGCCGCTTCGGGATTTCTTTTCCCCACGGACAGCGCTTCTTTTTCCGCCCATTTCTCCATGCCCGCTTCAAGCAGAATCCGCGCTCTTTTTATCGCGGGCGGCGGGTTGGGTTTTTTGAAGATATTAAAACCGTTGCGGCGATGGGCGCTTTTTTTTCCGATTTTTTCCCCGGCAAGAAAAGAGTAATAACTGAGCCCGCTCCCGGCGGCTTCGAGAAAAAACCGTTCCGCCTCGTCCCGCGCGCCTGTTTTTTCAAGAGCCCTCGCCCTCCAGTACACGAACTGCCCCGCGAGAAAGGATTTTTCTTTTCTGTCGTTTTCCGCGAAAACGCGCACGGCTTTGAGGTATTTCCCCTTTTTGTAATAATCCCAGCCAAGGTTCCAGGCCGCCTCCACACGGTTTTGCGGATGCGACTGTTTTACCAGAGCGTAAATCTTTTCCGCCCTGCCCGTTTTGCCGATTTTCAGAGCGATTTTCTGCTCTTTTACGAGGGCTTTCCCCGCCCATTCGGTCTGCGGAAACAATTTACTTGCCGACCTGAAAGCGGCTTGTGCTTTGCGGAGGGCTTTTTTCTCTCCCGATTTCCCCCGCCGGATTTTCGCCATCGCTTCAAGAACCGTCCCTTTGACATACGCCGCGTGAGCGGATTTTGACCCGCCGAGAACCGAAAGCGCTTTTTTCAATATCTTCCCGTTTTTCCTCGCGGTTTTACGCAGGCATATGGCGCGCCTGGTGTTTCTTTCCTCCGTTTCCGGCAGAGTCGCGTAAGCCGCCACGGCGCTCGCGCATTTTTTAAGATCAAACAGTGTGTCCGCTCTGCGGATGCGGTCTTGTTCGGAAGGAGAGATTTTTTCCGCCGCCGCCTTCGCATAAACGCTTGCCGGATAGTCTCTCCAAAGCGTTTTCCATGCTTGCGCCGCAGTGTCCGCGCGGCCGTTTTTTTCCGCTAATTCCGCGATTTTTTTCAGGTAAAACCCTTTGCCCGTTGTGGTTTTGGAATCAAAAAGCGTGTTGTAAATCTTTTCCGCTTCAACTAAAAGCCCTTTTGTTTCAAGCGTTTCCGCCTGTTTTTTAAGAGCATCGTGTTTGAGCGTTTTGAGTTCCGCCGCGATTCTATACATATCCGCCGCAAGAGGGTTGCCCAATTTGGCCAGAGCGTTCCCCCTGATGAAAAAAACATACTCTTTGAGTTCGGGGATTTCGTTTTCCAGATTGTAGAGCAGTAAAAGCGCTTTTTCAGAGCCGCCTGTTCTGTTTGCGGCTTCATGGGCCGTCCGGAGTTTTTTCACCGCGTCCGTACGCGCGGAGATTTGCGCTTCGCAAGCCGGAACAAGCGCGGCAAATAAAAACGCCGCCACGGCCGCCGTGCGAATAAGAGGTTTAATCATAAGTTTTCCGGAATCTTTAATCGGGTGGATTTTACTTCCTTCCGCAAAACTGTTCAAATTGACGGCGATTTATGTAGTATTAACCCGCGCCAAGGTGGGGGATAGTATAACGGCAGTACAGCGGTCTCTGGAACCGCTAGTCTGGGTTCGAATCCCAGTCCCCCAGCCAATTTGCGCCCAAAAGAGATAAAACAATGCCCGATGACTATGTGAAGATTTTTGACACCACCCTCAGGGACGGCGAGCAGGCGCCCGGATGCGGAATGACTGCTTCGGAGAAACTGCGGGTCGCCTTTCAGCTTCGGCGGCTGGGAGTTGATGTTATAGAGGCGGGCTTTCCCATCTCTTCGGAGGAGGATTTTCTCTCCGTGCGCCAAATTGCGGAAAATGTGCGCGGTTGCGAAATTGCCGCTCTGTGCAGAGCCTCCAAAGGCGACATAGACCGTGGCTGGGAAGCGGTGAAAAAAGCGGAAAACCCCAGAATTCACACCTTCATCGCCACTTCGGACATTCATCTGAAACACAAGCTCAGGAGATCGCGCGCCGAAGTCGCGCAAATCGCCTCGGATTCGGTTGCCTACGCGCGCAAATTCACCTCCAATGTTGAGTTTTCGTGCGAAGACGCCACACGAACCGATATCGATTATCTCTGCGAAGTGGTCTCTCTCGCCATAAAAGCGGGCGCGTCCACAATCAACATTCCCGACACGGTCGGCTACACGGTGCCCGAAGAGTTCACCGGAATAATCAGACGGGTAAGGGAAAATGTTGAAGGGGTTGACGATATAATTTTGAGCGTCCACTGCCACAACGATTTGGGGCTCGCGGTCGCGAACTCGCTTGCCGCGGTTGCCGCCGGGGCGCGTCAGGTGGAATGCACAATAAACGGGCTCGGAGAAAGAGCCGGAAACGCCTCGCTTGAAGAAATCGTCATGGCAATAAAGGTCAGGGGTGACAAAAATCCTTATAAAACAGGTATTTCAACCGAGCAGATATACCCGTCAAGCAAGGTTGTTTCGCAGGTTACGGGCGTGGCGGTTCAGCCGAACAAGGCTGTTGTGGGCGCCAACGCTTTCGCTCACGAGGCGGGCATACACCAGGCGGGAGTTTTGAGCGACAGAATCACCTATGAGATTATGAAGCCCGAAGATGTGGGCATATCCTCTAACTCCATTATTCTGGGCAAACATTCGGGGCGGCACGCGTTCAAAGACCGTCTTGATGAGTTCGGATACGATCTTGATGAAAATCAGTTTGAAGAGGCGTTTGTGAAGTTCAAAAACCTCGCCGACAAAAAGAAATACGTTTTTGACGAAGACATTGAGGCGCTCATAAGCGAGGAGTTTATGGGCGGGTCCGACTACTACGAGTTTGTTGATGTGGAGTTCACGGGAGGTTCAAGCACAACTGCGGGGGCGACTGTGAAACTTCTTGCGGACGGAAAGGAGATTTCCGGTACAGACACGGGCGGCGGTCCGGTTGACGCGGCTTACAAGGCGATAAAAGAGGCGACCGGGGAGTTTCCGAAACTGGAGAGTTACAGAATTTCCGCCATAACCGGCGGCACGGACGCGCAGGGCGAGGTTACGGTTCGCATTGCCGATGAAGACGCCGGGGTTTTCTCGCGCGGCAGGGGTTCAGACACGGACATAATAGTCGCAAGCGCGAAGGCGTTTGTGAACGCTCTTAACCGCCTCAGGTGGCGCAGGAGCAGGAAAGAAGAAAGGATTAGGGACGGGGTTTAGTTTTTCTGACCGTTGTAGCGGACTTTTGCCTCCTGCATTGTTCGCGTTCCTTTAATGCTGTTGCATCTCTGACAAAGCAGTTGCAGATTTTCGTCATCGTCAAGACCGCCTTTTGCCTGCGGGACAATGTGGTCTATCGTCAGATTAACATTGAGAAAGTGAACCTTGCAAAGATTGCAAAATCCGACCTGTTTCCCGTATAGAAGTGTCTATCTGCGGTGGCGTGAAAAGGTTTGAAGGGCGGAGTCCTCTTTTACTTGACTCGGCTCACCCCCGGCACCATACCTATCACTTTGTCCCTTGCTTGTATTAGCGAGTCCTGCTCGGACTTGCTCAATAGTGCGGGTTCGTGGGTTTGCGAGGTGCGCGCCTTCCCTTTCGGTGAGTTCGGAGAGGGAGCGCCTGATGACGCCGAAGTCTTTGAGGGTGGCTGTGAGTTCCGTTTCATTGTATTGCCCGATTAAAGTTTCCAAAGTTTTGTCGGAAGTGTCAAATGCCGGAGTTGTATAACTGCCATAGCTTTAGTTTCCCACTTATTTCCCGAATTGCGGGGGATCAATCCCGCAAGCAATCGGGTCTTTTATTCAGCAGAAGACCCGACAAGGGGTCTTCGACTTCGGTTCACGGCGACCATTATAAAAAACCGCCCTCGCGGTTTCAACCAGTTTCCCATTCTTGACCTTTCACGCCGCCTCTTTAATATAGTCTTTCAGTTCGCGGCGAGTCCGCCTGCGGAGTAAGTTATGAAACCGCTGATAATGACAGTTGTTCTTGTCGCCTCTTTCGGCTTTTTCTTTTACAACATCTACAACCTAATACGCCTTTTACGGCTCGGAAAGAAAGAAGACAACCGGTTTGACCAAATCGGCGAGCGCATAAAACGCGTTTTTATCTATGTTTTCGGACAACGGCGGCTGTGGCAGAACTACACCTTTGCGGGAATTGAGCATTTTATGATTTTCTGGGGATTTATTATTATCTCCATCGGCACTTTTGAGATTTTCGTGAGCGGGCTTTTCTTTCCCGAAACCGGATTCAAACTCATTCCCGGAATCGGGCATGACTACTACGAATATGTTCTGGACATAACTCAGGCGCTTGTGATTCTGGCACTGTGCATGGGGGTTACGAACCGCCTCACTTTTGGCAAAAAAAGAGAGGTGAACGGGCCTGATGCGGTGGTTGTTCTGGGGCTTATCTTCGGGCTTGTGATGACGGCGTTCCTCTACACCGGAGCGAGAATTGCGCTTGGCGGCGCGCCCGCAGAGTTTTTGCCGGTTTCATCGCTTTTCGCAGGGCTTTTCGCCACAATGTCCGGAAGCAGCCTGGTGTTCTGGCGCGAGTTTTTCTGGTGGTTCCATGTTCTGATCCTTCTCGGCTTCCTCAACTACCTGCCCTACTCGAAGCACAGCCATGTTTTCACAGCCGCGCTCAATGTTTTCTTTCAAAATCTCAACCCGCGCGGCGCGCTTCCCAAGATAGATTTTGAGAACATTCCCGAAGACATTGACCACTTCGGCGCGGGCAAAATTGAGGATTTTAGCTGGAAAGATTTGATGGACTCCTACACCTGCACCGAATGCGGCAGATGCACGGACAACTGCCCGGCGTGGAACACGGAGAAAGTGCTTTCCCCGCGCGATATTGTCGTGAAACTCCGGCACAATCTTTCAAGTGAGGGGCAGGACGTTGTGGACGGCAAGCTCGCCGCCGGTGAAGGGGCGGAACTTGCGTCCACAGAGTGGATAACCCCCGATGAACTGTGGGCTTGCACAACCTGCAATGCGTGTGTTGAGCAGTGTCCGCTGTTCATAGACCAGATGGGCAAAATTGTTGATATGCGCAGGTACCTGACCCTTGAAGGAAAACTTACGGGCCCCGCGGCCCGGACTTTGCAGAAACTTCAAACTCACGGCAATCCATGGGGCTTTGACGGAGCGGACAGGGCGACGTGGCTTTCCGGAATGGAAGGCGTGCGCGTTCTCGGAAAAGACCTTGAAAGCGCCGAACCCGTTGATGTTGTTTACTGGATGGGCTGTTTCGGCGCGTTTGACCCGCGCGGACAGCAGGTTTCGCAAGCCGTTGTGGACCTTCTCGTGAAGGCGGGCGTGGATTTCGCCGTTATGGGACCTTCGGAGACATGTAGCGGCGACCCCGCCAGACGGCTCGGCGAGGAGGCGCTCTATCAGGAGCTTGCCAGTCAAAATATTGAAACGATGAACGATTTGAAGGTAAAAAAGATACTTACCAACTGCCCGCACTGCTTCAACACCATAAAGAACGAATATCCACAGTTTGGCGGCGAGTACGAGGTGGTTCACCACACCGATTTTCTGCTTGAGCTTGTAAAACAGGGCAAACTCACCCCGAAGGGAGAGGTTTCTGAGAGAATCACATACCACGACTCCTGCTACTTAGGCAGATACAACAAGATTTACGACTCCCCACGGGAGATTTTGAAATCCATATCGGGCATTGACCTTGTTGAGATGAAACGCTCAAAACGCGACAGTTTCTGCTGCGGCGCGGGCGGCGGAAAGATTTGGATGGAAGAAGAAACGCCGAGGGTTAACTGGAACAGGTTTGACGAAGCCGAAGAACTGAAACCCGACACTCTGGCGACAGCTTGTTATTTCTGCAACACAATGTTTGAGGACGCGGCTAAATTCAGGGGTAAATCCGAAGAGATCAACATAAAGGATGTCGCCGAAATTCTCAGGGATTCCGTGAACAAGACCGATTAGGCGGTTCCCAAACCATGCCGACCGGAGATGAATTTCCGTCCGCCCTGCTTCTTGACTCCGGAGGTGGCTGGCTTGGAAACACTTCGGGCGGAAGCATGACTTTTTCAAAGCCGGACTTCACGCTTTCATCGGGCATTTCCGGCGCTGTTATTTCAGACGGAAAAACAAGCCGTCAAATAAAAGGCGACCCGATTTCTGAAATAGAAAAAAAAACCGCCGAAGGATATTTCGCGGTCGGGTTTTTTTCGTATAAATACTTGGAAAAAACCGACGATGGACGCCGTCTTGCCGGAAAAATGCGCAAAAAACCCGGCGCTTTTGATGTGCCGCTTTTGAGTTTTCATTTTTACCGTCCCGAAGTGGTCAGACACGCGGATAAGGTTTCCGCCGCGGAGGCGCCTTTTATTCACGGCAGTGAAAAATCCCCGTGCGGTTTCCCTTCCGATTTAAATTTGCGCGGAAGGCGTTTTCTTGAAAATGTGAATAAAATAAAATCACATATAAAAAAAGGTGACGTATATCAGGTGAACATATCCGAGGCGTGGGAATTTTCCCCGAAGGAAAACCCCCTGAAATTTTTTCTGAACTTTTTTGACTCTCAGCCGGTTCCGTTCGCGGTTTATATGGATTTCGGGTGTTTTCAATTCCTGAGCGGTTCAATGGAATTGTTTCTTGAAAAAACCGGTGACAAAATTGTTTCACGTCCCATAAAGGGGACAATAAAAAGAGGAGAAAATCCCGAAGAGGATTGCCGTTTGCGCGAAGCGCTTGCCGCCAACGAAAAGGAAAAAGCGGAAATATTGATGATAACGGATCTTATGAGAAATGATTTAAGCAGAATATGTGTTCCGTCAACCGTTAAAACCCGGGAAATTTTTCATGTAAAACCGTATAAAACCCTTTTTCACATGGAATCCGAAGTGGAGGGAATGCTTAAAAAAAATCTTTCCGTTTCGGAAATAATTAAGAAAACTTTTCCACCCGGCTCGGTAACGGGCGCGCCGAAAACAAAAGCCCTTGAAATCATCGATTCTCTTGAAGAGCATTCACGCGGGCCTTATTGCGGCGCGGCGGGAATTTTTTATCCAAACGGTGATTTTCGTCTGAGTGTTTCAATAAGATGCCTGCAATTTTTTCCGCACGGGGCGGTTTGTTGGAGCGGAGCGGGAATTGTATGGGATTCAAACCCCGAAAAAGAGCTTGAAGAAACCGCTCTAAAACTCAAAGCGTTAAGAAGCGCGACGGCAATGAATGTTTAAAAAGTTTTTATGAAAAATCAGCGCATTTACATTAAAAGAAAACAGGTCTCCGATATTAACGGAATTTTCCCCAGAGGGGTTTTTTACGGAGACGGAGTTTTTGAAACAATGAGGTGGAAACAATCACCTCCCGTTTTCCTGCAAAAACATATTGAAAGAATTACGCGCGGCGCGCTTACGCTTAAAATGCCCGCTCCGGATGGTAAAAAAATAATTAAAGAAATTAAGGAATGCGTAAAAAAAAAGCGGTTTTTCCGATTGTGCTGTTAAGGTTTGTCTTATTTCCGGAGGTTCTTTCGCACCTTTTTTTTCTGAGCCGGATGATTTTCAAACCGTAATTTCCATAAGTGAAATAACGGACGACCTGGCGGATATTTCCCTGAAAATAGTTTTTAACGGATATTCAAGAAATAGTTCCCCGATTGCCGGAATAAAATCCCTCAACTATCTTGAAAATGTTGTGGCAATGAGAGAGGCGCGTGAAAATGGCTTTGATGACGCTCTTTTTTCCTCTCCGGACGGCTGTGTTGCCGAAACAACATGCCGCAACATCTTTTGGGGACAAAAAAACGGACTTTTCACCCCTCCTGCGGACTGCGGGATACTTCCCGGTATCACAAGAGGCGTTTTGATGGACATAGCCGCCCGAAACGGGTTTTCCGTGTCTGAATCCCGTCTGCGTCCGGAAGATTTGGCTCAAGCGGATTTCGTTTTTGCTACAAATTCCGTTTCGGGGATAAATCCTGTGGAAAAAATCAGCTTTCAAGACTTGACCCTTAATTTTTCCACATCCGTAGATAACTCTTATAACCACCTGAAAACCCTGTTATATAAGGCGTTTCAATGGTAGAAAGCAAGACCTGACCCTTGCCCCTTTCCACAATTGTGTGGATATAATGTGGAAAGTTTTTCAAAAATTGTGGAAAACTGTTTGATTTCCATCTTCTTCAATCAAGAAAAATGAGCGGTTTTGAAGAACGGTTTTGAAGTAATAGAGAAATGTTTCCCGTGAAACATTGGAAAGTTACTTTCCTATGCAGAATTTTCCGAAAATGACCCCGAGCATCTCTTCGGTCGTAGTTTCGCCGGTTATTTCGCCGAGTGAGTCCATCGCTTCTTTGACCTTGATTGACAGTATTTCCGGCGATTCTTTCTGTTCAAGAAGAATAAGGAAAGTGTTTATGGCTTCAAGCGCAGTTTCAACCGCCTGTTTTTGGCGTATGCCCGTCAGAGCCGCTTCATTGCTTTCAACGGCTCCGGTGTTTTCCATAAGTGTTTTTCTTATTGTTTCTTTCAGTTTTTCAACACCTTCACCCGTTTTTGCCGATGTGTGAACGGTCTTTTTCTCACCAAACACGCCGCAAACCGTTTTAAAATCGCCTTCTTGCCGCAAATCCACCTTGTTGATTGCGAGAACGGTGTTTTCGGGCGCGTTTTCAACCATTTTCACATCTTCATCGGAGGGCGTTTCACTTCCGTCGAGCACAAGAATCTGCAAGTCCGCGCCAAGCGCTTTGTCTTGAGCCATTTCAATCCCGGCTCTTTCCGCCGAGCTCCGGGCGTCTCTCATTCCCGCCGTGTCTGTGAGTCGTACTGTTATGCCTTTGATGGAGATTTGCTCTTCAATGTAGTCCCTCGTTGTTCCCGGTTCGGGGCTTGTTATGGCACGTTCTCTGCCGAGCAGGGAATTCATAAGACTGGATTTACCCACATTGGGCTTGCCGACTATGGTAACTCCCGCACCTTCACGTATAAGGCTGCCCGTAGTGTATGTGGAAAGCAGGGAACGGAGACTTTTATGTATGCTCTCAGCCGCTTTTTTCAGGTTTTCCGCCGCCGCTTCACCTGTTTCCTCTTCGGGGAAGTCTATTCGCGCTTCAATCTCCGCGAGCAGGTTAAGAAGCCGGGTTTTAGAATCATTTATCCGCCCGGACAACCCTCCGGCCAGTTGAAGCCCCGCCTGCCGGAGTCCCAGTTCGGTTTGAGCATTTATGATGTCCGCAACCGCCTGCGCTTGCGCGAGATCCATTTTGCCGTTAAGAAACGCCCTCTGTGTGAATTCTCCGGGTCCGGCGGGTCTGCATCCGTGTTTCAGAGTGAGTTCCATTATCTTCTCTGAACATGCGGTTCCGCCGTGGCAGTGAATTTCCGCCGAGTCCTCTCCGGTGTATGAATTAGGCGCTTTCATAAAAACGCACATCGCGCTGTCCACAACGGTTTTATCCGCAGGGTCAACGATGTTTCCGGCATACATTAAGCGCGGTTCAAAGTTCCTATGTTTCCCGTGAAACATAAAAATCTCGCGGATTACCGCGAGTGAGCGTTTGCCGCTTATTCGGATAACACATATTCCGCCTTTGCCGGGCGGTGTGGAGATTGCGGATATGGTATCTTCCGCCGCTGTCGCTGTTTTGCCGGGTTGTGTCAAAAGGCGGTGGAGAAACGGTTATTTTGCCGCTTTTGCGATTGTTTCCATCGCTATGGACGAATGTGCCCAGCACGCGCCTGCCGCCATAACCATTGAGACGTTAACGGTTTCCGCTATTTCCTGAGAGTTCACGCCTTCGGCTTTTCCATCTCTGACGCATGACCTTATGCAGTAAGGGCATTTTGTTACAAGAGCACAGGCGAGAGCGACGATTCCGCGCTTGAATTTCTTCGTGAGCGCGCCGTCTTCAAAGGTTTTTTCATGAAATGCTTCAAACGGCTCCTTGATGTCTCCGCTTTGCTCTTTGAAGGTGTTGATTTCGTTCATGATGTTTTTCTTGAAAAAATGCCCTTCACCGAGATTAACCTTCTGTTCAATGTGGTCCCAAGCCTCAAACGCTATGCTTGAAAAAGCATAGGGCGCTCCCATGGCGAGCCGCATCGCTACGTAAATCACCTCAACAATCTCTTTGTCGGTCGCTCCGGCTTTGAGCGAAGCGGTGGTGCGCGACCTTATGCAGTAAGGGCAGGAGGTGATATGCGCGACCGCGAGCGCAATCAGCTGTTTTTCCTTCGTTGAAAGCGCGGCATCGGTAAAAACACTGTCGTGATATGCCATCCATGCATCAAGCATTTCCGGATTTGCCTCTTTGAATTTGCCCATTTCGGGCCCGATGTTGCTTTTGTAAATTGAGTCGCTCATTTGTGAACCTCACACTTTGAAGATGGGATTTACTCTAACGGCAGAAGAGGGAGTGTCAAGTTCCCTCACTCCACCCCGAATGAAATCCTGAACGGGCTTTCGGGGTAAAACCCCCGTGCGAGCTCCGGCGCGTTCTTTGCCTGCATCAGAACCCTGAAAGCATCTCCCATCATTCCGGGCATGAAAAGGTTTTTGATGGCTGGGATTTCGTCCGGATTTTGCGCGGCGACATCCATTATTCCCCAGTCAACAAGAAATTGTCCCTGTGTTGTGTATTTAAGTGTTGCAAGACCTGACACCTCTCCGGCTTTTTCAAGGTTTTCAAAGTCAACATGCGCCGTTATGTCCTGATGTCCGATGTTTTCATATGGAGATTCGTTGATTTTGTGGTCCGAAACGCACTTGAAAGTTCCACTCTCCCTGTCCGGACTGAACAGTTCGCCCGCCCGGAAGCCGTAATCTATGGTCAAAATCACGCCTCTGCCAAGCGTATCGGCCATCTGTTTCAGCAGTTTTGCCGCTGCGGGGCGTATTTCAAACCGTTGCCCCTCGGCAAACCCCATTTCCGCCGCACCGCCGAACCGATCGAAGTATTTCAGTAAATCCGTGCTTGAAGGCGCACCCTCAGTTTGGGTAAATCCGTCTTTCCCCATAGAGACAAAAATCTCCCGCATTTTCCCGCCTCTGAACACAAGCCGATGAAACGGAATCGCGTCAAATAACTCATTTGAAAGGATAATTCCCATTATATGACCTGCATCGGCAAAGCTTTTTATTCTACGGAAGTTTGTATGAGCGCCCGAAACGGCGCATTTCCCCGTCTCGCAGCGGTCAAGTAGCAGATATTCAACCGTGCCGTAAGTTTCGGGGTCAGTTCTTGCAAGAGCGTCCAGAATATCAAACGCGAGAACACCGCTCGCACCGCCGGTTTCCAGAACGGTTATTTTTTCCTCCGCACCGGGCGCGATTTTGTTTTTCAAACCACTGACAACCCGTGCGAGAGTCTCCCCGAAAGCCCGATGCGCCGCCGGGCTTGTGTAAAAATCCCCCTTTTTTCCTATTTCCGCCTTTCCGTTTTGGTAGTATCCGTCCTCCTCATCATAGAGGGCATACTCGGTAAATCTCTCAAAAGTAATCGCACCGCGTTTTTTTATCTCTTCCGCTATGCGGAGCGCGAGACGGTTTGGGGAAGACGTTTTTTTCATAAGCGGCAGGGCGGCGGTTTGATTTATGTAAGAACTGATTTTACAATGATACCGTTTTTAGCGGGCGGTTTTTCAATGAAAGCAACTGTAAAATGGCTGAAAGAATACGTTAATTTTGACTTTTCCCCTTTTGAACTCGGAGAGATGCTCACAATGGCGGGTCTTGAAGTGGACTCAATCACTCCGCTTGTCCACGATAAAATTGTTGCCGCGCGGGTGGAGGAAGTCCGTCCGCACCCCAACGCCGACCGCCTGCTTCTGTGCTCCGTTACGGACGGCGGGGCATCTCATGAAATTGTCTGCGGGGCGTCAAACATGAAAGCGGACGACATGGTCGTCCTCGCACTTCCGGGCGCGGAACTGCCTCAAACCGCCGCGAACCCGGAAGGAATGACAATCAAGCGCACTAAAATACGCGGGAGCGAATCGGGCGGGATGCTTTGTAGTGAACAGGAGATTGGGCTTTCTCCGGTCAAATCGGACGGGATTATGATACTGCGGGATTCCGTTGCCCCGGGAACACTGCTCGCCGATATTCCGGGCGTTGAGGACACCGCTCTTGAGATTGCCGTTACGCCAAACCGCCCCGACTGCCTGAGCGTCATAGGCATCGCGCGCGAAATAGCGGTGGCGACTGGCGGGGCTTTGAAAATTCCGCCCTCTCTCGCAAGCGTTGCGGACGGAATAGACAAAACAGGCGCCGTCAAAGTGAGCGTTGAGAACAAAGACGGTTGTCCGCGCTACTGTTGTGTCCGTGTGGACGGTGTCAGAGTCGCGCCCTCTCCGCTGTGGCTCAGGGCCCGCCTTTCCGCCTGCGGAATCAGGCCCGTCAACAACATTGTTGATGTTACAAACCTCGTTCTTCTTGAATCCGGACAGCCCCTTCACGCCTTTGACGCAGACCGCATAAAGAACGGGTTGACCGTAAGGCAGGCGCGGGAGGGCGAATCAATAAAGGCGCTTGATTCGGAAAAATACGATCTTGGCACTGAAGACCTTGTCATAGCGGACGCGAACAGGCCGGTGGCAATCGCGGGAGTGACAGGCGGAGAGGATTCCGGCGTGAACAAAGCGACAAAGAACATACTGATTGAAGCCGCATGCTTCAATTCCTCGCAAGTGAGGCGGACTTCCAAACGGCTTAAACTGTCGTCCGAGGCGTCATACAGGTTTGAAAGAGGGGTTGACCCCACCGCCCCGCCCGCCGCGCTCAAACGCGCCGCAGAGATAATAAATAAGGTTGCGGGCGGCTCCGAAGCATACGGATTTTCCGATGTTTGCTCAATTAAAATAGAGCCGCGCGAGGTGGAAGTCTCTCTTGAAAAAATGTGGAAAACTCTCGGAACCTCTTTGCCCGCGGACAAAACGGAGCAGCTTCTTGCCTCTTTGGGTTTTGAGGTTTCAAAATCCGGTGCGGAAGGGCTCAGCGTGAAGGTTCCCGCTTTCAGGCCCGATGTTTCGCGCGCGGCCGATATTTTTGAGGAAATGGCGCGCCTTATCGGATACAACGCCATACCGCAGACCGAGCCCAGCATAGCCGTAACGGCACAAAAAGTGCGCGGGCGCGCCGGCCGGGAAAATGCGATAAAAAATGTTTTTCTCCTCTCCGGCTTTTGCGAAGCGGTGAACTACGGTTTTGAGAACCCCGAACTTTTACGGATTTTTGATTCCGCGGACGCGCTTGAAATTAGCAATCCCATTTCAAACGAGATGTCGGCGATGAGGACGACCCTGCTTGCAGGGCTTATGAGAAACCTCAAATTCAACCTTTCAAGGCAGTGCGCGGATGTGCGGCTTTTTGAGGAGGGCAAGGTGTTTTTCCCGAAAAGCAACGGAGAATTGCCTGAAGAGGAAGGGTCTTTTGCCGCGGTTGCGGCGGGAGAAGGCGTGCCGGATTTGTGGAAAAGCGGTGGCTTTGATTTCTTTGATATGAAGGGGCTGCTTGAAAAAGCCCTGAAGATTTTCGCGGGCGGCGATGAGAATTTTCTCTTTTCGGTGGAATTCAAGCCGGGTTCGAACAAAAAGCATTTTCATCCGGGCAAAAGCGCGCGGATTTTCGCGGGTGAAACGGAAATTGGCGACATTGGTGAGATTCATCCCGACACCGCCCGCGCGTTTGAAATTGCGGGCGCAGTTGCGCTTGAACTGAGTCTTGAAAAACTTTATTCTTGTAACAGCGGCGGCGAGGTGGTTTTTTCACCTTTGCCCAAGTTCCCTTCGCTCAGGCGCGATTTGGCGTTTCTTGTGAAAAAGGATTTGGAAATCGGCAACGTAATATCGGGCGTAAAAGGGGTGAGCCCGCTTGTTGAGCGCGTGTGGATTTTTGACCTTTTTGAAGACAAATCAGTCGGAGAGGATATGAAAAGCGTGGGTATTTCAATGCTTTTGCGCTCATCGGAAAAAACCCTTACTGACGAAGAGGCTAATTCGGTTTGCAAAAAAGCCACCAGTGCTCTGGGAGACCTTTTCGGTGCTCAAATCAGGTGAAGCCATGGCCGTGACGAAAAAAAATATGGCGGACTCAATTCACTCAAATCTCGGGCTTTCAAAAAGGGAGTCCGCCGACATTGTGGACTACTTTTTTAAAACCGTGAAAAAAGCCCTGAAAGAGGGCAATTCCGTAAAACTGCCGCGTTTCGGCAGCCTGCATGTGAAAAAGAGAAAATCCAAAAAAGGCAGAAATCCCGCGACCGGCGAAGAGGTGATCATCCCTCCGAGAAACGACGTTGTTTTCAAGCCCAGCAGGATTTTGCGGGCGCGGGCGAACTCCAAAACGGACTGATATGAGCTTTTTTAACTCCCTCAGAAACGCTTTTTTAACGGGGCTTGCGGTAATTGTTCCATTCGGGCTCGCGCTATTTTTTGTCTACATAATTTCGGGCTGGTTCTATTCGCTCGTCAGCGCCGTGCCTTCAATGGCTCTCGAATACTGGTTGCCGACCACGCATTTTCCGGCATGGGTTGTGAAATTAATCTCTTTCTCAATAGGGATTTCCGGCGCGGTGATTTTCGTTCTGGTCACCGGATATGTGGTGAGAAATATAGTCGGCAATCGCCTGGTCAGTTTTATAGAGTCCATAATTCTTTCCATTCCAATTATCAGAACCGCCTACAACGCCTCAAAGCAGATTTTGAATACACTTCTCGGCCGTTCAAATCAGGCGGATAAAGGGGTTGTGATGTTTGAGTACCCAAAGGAAGGCATCTATTCAATCGGTTTTGTGATGGGCAGAATGAAGCCCGGTGAGGCGCATAACGTGCTTGATGAAACACTTGTGAACATTTTTGTGCCGACAACGCCGAATCCCACAAGCGGTTTCTATATGATGGTTCCGGAGTCCAGAGTCAGGGAAATCCCCCTTTCCGTTGAGCAGGCTTTTAACGTGATTATCTCCGGGGGGCTTTCCTCTTCGTCAAAAGGGTGAGTTTACAAGAAAAACTAACGGCGACTCTCAAAGAGTTTGATATGTTTCCGCGCCCCGCGATGAAGGTGATCGCCGGGGTTTCCGGGGGAGCGGATTCGGTCGCGCTTGTTCATGCGCTCGCGCGCCTTGAAGAAAACGCGCCCGAAATTGTCGTCTGCCATTTCAATCACCGTTTGCGCGGGCGGGAGTCCGAGCGGGACGAGGAGTTTGTTTCACGTCTTTGCGAAAAACTGGGATTGCGGTTTGAGGTGAGCTCATGCGATACCGAAGCGTTTTCAAAACAGACGAAGCTTTCAATAGAGAGCGCCGCGCGCAAACTCAGATATGAGTTTTTCACCGGGGTTTGCGAAAAAACGGGTGCGGAAAGAATCGCGACCGCTCACACCGCGGACGACAGGGCGGAGACGGTTTTGATGAGGATGATTCGCGGAAGCGGAACTTTCGGCATCTCCTCAATCAAGCCGCGTTCAGAAAATCTTATCAGACCCCTCATCAACGTTTCCCGCGAAGAAGTCATCAACTATCTCACGGACGCAGGCGAAAAATGGGTTGAAGACAGCAGCAACGATTTGACGATTTTTACGAGAAACCGCGTGAGGAAACAGCTGCTTCCGTTGCTTGAAACCTTCAATCCGCAAATAAAAAACGCGCTCAACCGCCTTGCCGACACGGCGGGGCGGCAGTCCGCTTACATATCCCTGCAAGCCGCCGGGGTTTTTCCGCAAGTGTTTTCCCGCGCCGGCACAGACAGCTTGCTTGCCGGTTCGGTTCGCAAATTTCGCACGGTTCACGGGGCGGTCAGGTCGGAACTTTTAAGGACGGCTTACGCGGCGGCAACGGGTGGGCTGGAGAGACTGGAGTTTTTGCACCTTGAAGAGATGGACGCGCTTTTGATGTCCCCTGTGCGGTCCGGAGCGGTGAGTCTTCCGCGTGGCGCGGTTATGGAGAAAAGTTACGGTTTTTTCTGCCTTGTTCCCCGCCCCGGCGCGGCGGACGACTACAACCTGACGGTCAACGGCGAAGGGGCGAAAGACCTTCCGGGCGGAACCAGAGCGTTTTTTGAAAAAACCTCCGACACCTCGCTCTGGGGAAGGAGCGAAGTGGGGCATTTCTCTCTTGAAAAAACCGGATTTCCCATTGAAGTCAGGAATTTCAGGCCCGGAGACAGAACCTTTCCGCTTGGAATGAACGGCACGAAAAAACTCAAATCCGTTTTTGCGGAGAGAAAAATCCCGTCCTTCCTGAGAAGCAGACTGCCGATCTTCACCTGTAAGGGCGACATAATCTGGGCGGGCGGCGTGGTTATAAGCGATTTTCACAAAGCGGTAAAAGGGGATCAAAGCCTCAGAATCAAGCTGGGCGGGCTCATTCCCGACCTTCTTGAAACCCGCCGCGACGGTTAGTTTTTCTCCGGAATTCCCACTGCCGTGAATTTCACTTTAATGTTGAAAAGTTTTGTGATATAATGCGCTTCGTGGTGAGAGGCGAAACCTATTTTTCGCATTGATACCAAGGAGATAGAGATGGCGCACACTTTACCTGAACTGCCGTATGGCTATGACGCTTTGGAGCCGCACATTGACGCGCGGACGATGGAAATACATCATTCCAAGCACCATAACACCTATATTACAAATCTGAACGCCGCACTGGAAAAACACCCCGAACTGGGAGACAAAAGTGCGGAGGACCTCATAAAGGATTTGAGCTCCGTTCCCGAAGACATCAGGGGGGCCGTGAGAAACAACGGCGGTGGGTATGTCAATCACACGTTTTTCTGGACCTGCATGTCGCCGGACGGCGAAGGCGCTCCGTCAGGAAAACTCGCCGAATCCATAGATGCGGCTTTCGGGGGTTTTGACGCCTTCAAAGAGGCGTTCGCGGCGGCGGGAACAACCCGTTTCGGAAGCGGCTGGGCGTGGCTCTGCGTGGATTCCGGCAAACTTGTTGTTACTTCAACACCCAATCAGGACAACCCCATGTCAGACGGACTCACTCCAATTCTGGGGCTTGATGTCTGGGAGCATGCCTACTATCTGAACTATCAGAACAGGCGTCCGGACTACATCAAGGCGTGGTGGAACGTCGTCAACTGGAAACAGGTGGAAAAGAACTTTTCTGCGGCATAAAAAGGTTTAGCGGCCTTTAATTTTCCTTGTCCGTTTTGGCGGACTTGAGAGTGGTTTATGGCAACAAAAGAAAAAAAACAGATTTCCAAAAACGGAAAAGAAACAGGCGTTGAGTCTTCCGAAGAATCCTTAGTTACTTCAACCGACTCGGATTTTCCTGAACCGCCTCCGCCTCAGGATTTTGTTGAGGCGTCAAACGCGAAAAAGAAAAAAGGTGAGTTCAATCCGGACGAACATATGAGGCTTCTCTATGTTTATTTTAAGGACATGTCTTCGGAAGACCTGTTCACGGCAAAACAGGAAGTTGAAATATCGTCCAAGATAAAAAAATACGAGGCGGTTGCCGAGGACACAGACCGGAAATACAGAAATGAGGAAAAGAAATACGCCGTTCCCACCAGAATTGAGCGACTGGAAAAAAAGAGTGTGATGGCGAGAAGTTCCGGCAAAAAATTGGAATACGAAAGGCGCATAGAGGTGTTGCGGAAACTCGCGCGGATTTCGCAGGAGAAAAAAGCGCAGCGCATGAAGCAGAAGTTCGTCAAAGCGAACCTGCGGCTTGTCATAACGATATCAAGGAGATACACAAACAGGGGGCTTTCCCTGCCCGATTTGATTCAGGAGGGCAACCTCGGTCTTATGCGCGCCGTTGAGAGGTTTGACCACACAAAGGGATACAAGTTTTCAACATACGCCTCGTGGTGGATACATCAGGCAATTCTCAGGGCGCTTCAGGGGCAGACCAGAACAATTAAGGTGCCTGTCTATCTGCTTGAACAGGCAAACCGCGTGTATAAAACGGTCGCCAAGCTGTCCAAAACCACGGACAGAAAACCCACGCCTGAGGAAATATCGCTTGAATCCGGCATAACGGTTGAGGTTGTTAAAAGGATTTTGAACTCCACAAACGACGCGGTGAGTCTGGACACTCCGATTTTAGAGGGCAAAAACGCCACACTGCTTGATTCCGTTCCCGACCAGGGGGACTCAATTCCTGATTTTGTCATCGCGAAAAAGGCGCTCGCGGAGAAACTGCGCGAGGCACTCAAACAGCATCTCAATGAGAGGGAAGAGGAGATAATCAAACTGCGCTTCGGCATAGACCAGAACGGCACTTCAACCCTTGATGAGATAGGAAAGAAATTTAATCTAACCCGTGAAAGAATCCGGCAGATTGAAAAACACTCGCTTAACAAACTCAAAAACTCCGCAATCGGAGAGCACCTTTACAGTTTTATGCGTAATTGAGGGATTTTCAGAAACCCTTTTCTCTCATTCACCAAAATTGACTTGTCAATCTTTCTTTTGTGATTTACAGTATCCCGTCCATACTGAACAGAGGAGATCCTTAGTTGGGTCTCCTGCTGAATAAAAGACCCGACTACGGCGTGGGATTGATCCCCCGCGCTGGGGAATAAGCGGGGACACTTCAAACCTCTGTTTGGTGTGGACAAGGCCCAGCGCCTTAAAGCCGGGAAAGTCCAAACTAACGGAGGTTAAAAATGAGAAAATTTTTCTTTGTTCTCACTTTATCGTTTTTTCTATCAATATCGGCTAACGCCGAAACGACTCAAAACACAAGTTATCACAAAGGATTGTTAAACAGTTCGGTTCTTTTTGGGGGTAATACTTCAATTTTATTTGATTCTGATGATAAAACAGGTTTTCAATCTTACGACTTATCATTTCAAATTCATGAGAATCTAAATTTGGGAATAGGTGGGGGATATGAAATTAAAAGAAGTGATGATGAATCATCCAGGTTTTACGGTTTTGGGGCAGATGCTCTTTTCCACTTTAGTCCTGAGACAAAAGTAGATCCTTATATAAGTGTTGATTTAGCTTATTTGAAAAACCCTATTTCAGGATTAGAAGAGGGCGGATTTGGTGTTGGGTTTGATGTGGGGGTTGAGGTGAAAAGCGGCAGATTACTCTCTGTCATTCCAAGCATTTCATATTCTTATGCAAATGTAAGCATTTATTCCTACGGGAATATATCATCTGATTTAGCAGTGGCTTTTCGTTTTTCAGACGAAAAAGAAAGCTTTCTATCTAAATTATGGTTTGCTCCTTCTGTTGGTATTACTTTTAGCGCTCATGAGAGCGAAGGGCTCTCATCTGGGGAAGTTTTTAATGTTGGGTTGGGAATTTTAGTTTCGGACGGGCAGTAAACAATCTTCTGAGAAACCTACTCCTCGTAGTATTCAAGACCCAGATGCGTAATCTGCTCTTCGCCGGCTATGTGGCGGAGGGTGTTTTTCAGTTTGGTAAGTTGAATGAAAACATCGTGTTCGGGGTAAAGTCCCGGGGCGACCATCGGGCTTTTGAAGTAGAACGAAAGCCATTCCTGAATTCCGCTCATTCCCGCCCTTTGCGCGAGGTCCAAAAACATCACAAGGTCAAGCACAACCGGAGCGGCGAGAATGCTGTCGCGGCACAGAAAGTTGATTTTTATCTGCATCGGATAGCCCAGCCACCCGAAGATGTCTATGTTGTCCCACGCCTCTTTTTCGTCTCCGCGCGGCGGATAGTAGTTGATTCTCACCTTGTGGTAGTAGTTAGAGTAGAGTTCGGGGTGATTTTCGGGCTGCAGGATGTATTCAAGCACGCTCAATTTACTTTCCTCTTTCGTTTTGAACGAGCCGGGGTCGTCAAGCACTTCGCCGTCTCTGTTGCCGAGAATGTTTGTTGAAAACCAGCCGTTCAAGCCCAGCATTCTGGCTTTCAGCCCCGGAGCGATAATGGTTTTCATCAGCGTTTGACCGGTTTTGAAGTCTTTTCCGCAGACTGGAACTTTGTGCTTTTTCGCAAGATCAAGAAGCGCGGGAATGTCCGCCGAAAGGTTCGGCGCTCCATTGGCATAGGGAACTCCCGACTTTATCGCCGCATAGGCGTAAATCATGCTTGGCGCGATGTCCGGATGGTTGCTTTTGAGCCCCTTTTCAAACTTTGACACGGAACCGTGAACGGCGGACGGTTTTATGTAGGTTTCAGTGCTTCCGCACCACACCATAACGGCGCGTTTCAAGCTGTTTTGTTTTTTGAATTTCGCGATGTCGTCAATCAACTGCCCGGCAAGATCCATCTTTGTTTTTCCTTTCTTTACATGGGTGCCGGAAAGATTTTTGACATATTTTTTGTTAAAAACCGCTTTCATCGGTCTTATATCGCCGGTCTCAGCTTTCACTTCGTCAAGAGTCGGCATATTGAGAACACCCGACCTGATTGCCGCGTCACGGCAGCTTTCATCTGATATGTCCCAGCCGCCGAAAACCAGATTTTTGCAATCCGTGAGCGGAAAAAGATCTTTTATTTTAGGGCTTTTGTGCGCCGTACGCTTGCCCAGCCGTATGGTTCCCATCTGAGTAAGTGAGCCGATGGGTTCGCCCACGCCTTTGTTGAAAGACTCAACTCCCACTATGAATGTTGTGCTTACCGCTCCGCTGATACCCGGAAGAAGAACGCCGAGTTTTCCTTCGGGGGAGGAAATTTTTCTCCCTTTTCCGGTTTTGGGAGTCTTTTTAGGGGGCAAGAATATTACCTCTTTGAGAACTGCTGTCCGCGCCGCGCCTTTTTTCTGCCGTATTTTTTGCTTTCCACCATTCTTGAGTCACGTCTCAAAAGCCCGGCGGATTTCAATTTTTTTCTCAAAGTCTCGTCATATTTCAAAAGAGCCCTGGAAAGCCCGTGGCTTATTGAGCCCGCCTGCCCGGTCAGCCCGCCGCCTTTTACATTGACCGACACATCAAACTGCCCCGCCGAGTTTGTTATCTCAAGCGGTTCGTTCACTTTTATTTGCCATGTGCGGCGCGGAAAGTATTGCTCAACGTCCTTTTTATTGACCGTGATTTTCCCCGAACCGGGTTTCACCCACACGGACGCGACCGAGTTTTTTCTTCTTCCCGTTCCGTTAAAAATGTTTGTTTCGTTTGCAGCCATTGCTTTTTACCGTATGAAATTACAACTCCGCCGGGCTGGGGTTTTGAGCGGCGTGCGGATGAGACTCTCCGGCATACACTTTGAGTCTTCCAATCAGTTTTTTCTGCGATTTGTTTTTCGGGAGCATTCCCCAAACCGCTTTTTTCAAAATCTCTTCGGGTTTTGTCTCGGACAGGGTTTTTGCCGAAGCCGATTTCAAGCCGCCCGGGTAGCCCGTATGGCGGTAATACATTTTGTCTGAGAGTTTGTTGCCGGTCATGTGAACCTTGTCCGCATTGACCACAACAACAAAATCGCCCGTGTCCGCATGAGGAGTAAATTCAGGTTTGTCCTTGCCGCGCAGAATTGTGGCGAGCTTTGTCGCGAGCCGTCCGAGAGTTTTCCCGTCAGCGTTAACAACGCGCCACTTTCTCTCGCCCGTGTTGGTCTTTTCAATGTAAGTTTTCATAAGAATTACAGGGTTGCGATTATAACGAAAACACGAAACAAGTCAAACCGCGCGCCGTTTAATCAACCGCCGCGCAAACTCTCAAGCGCGCTTGAGAGCGCCTCCACATTTTCCGCCGAGCAACTTTCGCCCATAAGCCCTATTCGCCAGATTTTGCCCTTTGTTTCCCCAAGCCCGGGACCCACTTCAATTTTGTAGTCGTCAAGCAAAGTCCGCCTTGTTTCCGCGTCGTCCACCCATTCGGGCAGGATTACCGAAGCGAGCATCGGAAGCCGGAAACCCTCGCGCGCGAAAGGCTCAAACCCAAGCGCGGACAGCTTTTCCGAAAGCGCCCGCCCGAATTTTTCGTGCCGTTCAAACCGGTTTTGGAGCCCTTCTTCAAGCACAATCCTCAAACCCTCCCTCAGTGCGAAAAGCATTGAGACCGGTGCGGTATGGTGATAAACCCTCTCGCTTCCCCAGTATTTGCAAATCATTGAGAGGTCAAGATACCAACTCTGAACCTTGTTTTTTTTGGAAAAAAGCGCGTTTTCAGCTTTCTCGCTGAAGGTTACGGGCGATAAACCCGGCGGAACGCTTAAACATTTCTGCGTTCCGCTGTAGCAGATGTCCACGTTCCAGTCGTCAATCTTCAAATCGCATCCGGCGAGCGAGGTTACCGCGTCCACGAGAAAAATCGTGTCGGCGCCGCGCAGATGGTTTCCAATTTCTTCAAGCGGCTGGCGCACGCCGGTTGAGGTTTCGGCGTGAACTATTGCCGCGATTTTTGCTTCGGGATGTTTTTTGAGTGCGGAGATGAATCTGTCCGGCTCAATGATGTCTCCCCACGGCGCCTCCACGCGAGCGGTTTTTGCTCCGCAACGCGCCGCCACATCGCACATTCTTTCGCCGAAAACCCCGTTCACACCGATAACAACGGTGTCTCCGGGGTCAATCACGTTCACAAACGCCGTTTCCATTCCCGAACTTCCCGTGCCCGACATCGGAATTGTGAGCCGGTTGCGGGTCTGAAAAACCGCGCGCAACATCTCGCCGATTTCGTCCATCATCGCGAGAAAATCCGGGTCAAGATGCCCTATAATCGGCGTTGAAAGCGCGTCATAAACCGCTTTGCCCACATTGCTCGGACCGGGCCCCAGCAGTATCCGCACGGGCGGCGAGAGTTTTTTAAACTTTGTCGAAGCCAATTTCAGTCCTTGTTTTCCCAAAGAATTGCCAAACAACATACTTTCACGCTCACGGAAAGCCAAGTATATTGATTTGAATTCATTTCAGAGGTGCAAGCGATGCCGGCCGCATTTAAGATTTACACAACAAAAACCTGCCCTTACTGCATCGCCTCAAAGTCCCTGCTTGACTCCAAAAGCATTGAATACGAGGAGATAGACCTCACGCAGGACCCCGGGCAGAGAGTAAAGATTTCCGAACAATACAACTGGAGAACGGTTCCGCTTATTCTCAAAAACGGTGAATTCATCGGCGGTTTCAATGAATTAGAGGAACTTGCCCGGCAAGGCGGTCTTGACGGCTCCTGATGAGCGTAAAAACCAGATTTGCCCCGAGCCCGACCGGCTCTCTGCACATCGGCGGAGCGCGAACCGCGCTTTTTAACTGGCTTTTCGCCCGTCACGAAGGCGGCGAGTTTATTCTGCGCGTTGAAGACACGGACGCCGGACGCTCGGACGAAAAGTTTCTCCCGGAAATAGTTGATTCGCTCCGGTGGCTCGGAATTGAATGGGACGGCGAGCCGTTGCGCCAGTCCGCCCGTCTGAATATCTACAAAGAATATGCCGAAGAGCTTCTCGCGTCCGGCGCGGCGTTTAAGTGTTATATGACGCCCGAAGATCTGGAAGTTGAACGCAAATCCGCCGAAGAGTCCGGCGGGCATTTTCGCTACAAAAGGGAGTGGGCGGAGCGCGGAAAGAAAGACGGCGCGCCGTTCGCCGTACGGTTTGCCGTTCCGCGCATTCAAAACAGGGAAGACAATCCGCTTGCGGATTCTTCGGGTGAAATTATTTTTACCGACCTGCTTCGCGGCAATATGGGCTTTTCCACAGACGACATAGAGGATTTTGTCATTATGCGTCCGGACGGCATGCCGACCTACAATTTCGCTTGCGCGATAGATGACGCGCTTTGCGAAATCACGCACGTCATAAGGGGCGATGAGCATCTTGTGAACGCGCCCAAACAGATATTACTGCTCAAAGCGCTCGGGCTTGCCGTTCCCGCTTTTGTGCATCTTCCGGTCATTCTCGCGCCGGACGGCTCAAAACTGAGCAAACGGCACGGCGCGGTTTCGGTTACTGATTTCCGCGAGCGCGGCTTTCTTCCCTCCGGTCTCGCAAACTACATTGCGCGGCTCGGCTGGTCGCACGGGGATGAGGAAATTTTCACAATCTCTGAACTGATTGAAAAGTTTGACATACGCGGACTTGGAATTTCGCCGTCCAATTTTGACGAGGAGAAAATGCTCTGGGTTAACGGCGTTCACATACGCGAGGGCAAGGGCGATGCGGTAGCGCCTTTGCGCGAGACACTTTCAAATATGGGTTTGAAGGTTTCCTCCGAAGACGCGAAAAAGGCGGCGGATTTACTCAAAGAGCGGGCGGAAACGATAAACGAGATGGCGGAGAAAAGCGTTTTTCTGTTCACGGACGGCGTGGAGTTTGACTCCGAAGCAAAGCAAAAGTTTATAAACCTTGAAACCCTGCCCGCGCTTGCGGCGGTTGCTGATGCGCTGTCAAAACCCGACACGCCGTTTGACACGGACGGATTGAAAGGGATTTTTTCCGCGATTACGGAACAAACCGGATTGAAAATGAAACAGATCGCCCAGCCGCTTCGGGTCGCGCTTACGGGGAAGACTGAAAGCCCGGGGATTTACGAAACCGTTTCCGCGCTCGGAAGGGATAAAACGCTTTCGCGCATTGACAAAGCGATAGAGGTTGCGAGCGTGGGAGATTAAATTGGCGGTAGTTATAGGGCTTTGCGGAAATGTGTGTTCGGGTAAATCAACGGTCGCGCGGATTTTCTCCGAACTCGGCGCGCGCGTCATAGACGCCGATGAGGTCTCGCGTTTTATCACCGAGCCCGGCAAACCGGCGTTTGAGCGCATAACCCGCGAATTCGGTTCCGATATTGTCGGCGCGGACGGAAAGATAGACCGCGAAAAACTCGGGTTCACAGTTTTTTCAGACGCGAAAAAGCGAAAGGCGCTTGAAGCCATAACACATCCCGAAATCAAAAACGAGATTGCCGCTCGCGTGGAAAAGGCGTCCGCAGAGGGCGCGAAAGCGGTTGTGATAGAAGCCGCGCTTCTGTCGCGCGGCGGCGTTCTGGGGGAAATCATAGACCATCTCATTCTCGTGGACGCGAGCGGGGAAAAGAAGATTGAAAGAATGGCAAAACGAGACGGCTTTGATGAAGCGGAAGCGAAAAAGCGCCTGAAATCGCAGGAAGGACGCAACCCCGATTGGGATTTTGTGATTGATAATTCAGCGGGAATGGAAAAGTTAAAAGCAAAAGTTGAGGAGTTTTGGGGGAGATGGACATCATAAATTGTTGTAATGAGAGTATTTTATTTACCGTTATTTACCGCAGAACCCGTATAGATGATCCGTCTCCCTTCAAAGGAAAATGTAAATGCGGGCAATCCTAACCCGTGTCGGAATTGACCAAACCGCAGATTCGGGAAACTGGAACGCTCCGTGCAATCCGCGAACGGGCGATTTTGTGTATGTGCCGATAAAGCAGACAAAACCCGCCAATGTTTCCGGAATGGAAAAACTCTACGCCGACACCGTAATTCCCGCGCTTGCAAGTTTTTCGGAGCGTAACGGTTGCGATGCTTCGCTTCCCGAACATTTGACCGGCGGGCGTATGCATCTTGACCCCGATTTTGAAAACCTCACCTACGGCGACACAGACAAAAGGGGCAAAAAACTGCTGATTTTTGAAGAAGGCGATTTGGTTGTTTTCTTTGCCGCTTTTAATCCCGTTGCCCCCGCAAAAGACAGTCTTGTTTACGCGCTCATAGGGATTCTGACTGTAAAAGAGATTGTTCGCGCAGGCGATGTTCCGCAGCCGGAACGGGACGAAAACGCCCACACCCGCAACTCTCCGCGCAAACCGACCGACATTGTCGTAAGGGGCAAAACTGAAAAATCCGGACGGCTCTCAAAAATCATTCCCATCGGCGAATTTAGAAACAAATCATACAGAGTAACAAATACCCTGCTGAAAGAGTGGGGAGGGCTTGCCGTAAAAGACGGCTACCTGCAGCGAAGCGCGAACCCTCCGCTGTTTTCGGATGCGGAACGCTTTTACGATTGGTTTCAAAACCAAAACCCGCAACTGTTGCGGACGAACAACCCCTAAACTCCCGCTCTGCTTGCGACAATCCGCCCATTTCGGTATAGTCAACGCCTACGATTTTCACCGCCGGAAACTGAATAAATGAGCGAAAAAAACACCAAAAAAAGCTTTGAAAAACTGGAGAGAAAGAAGCAGGAATCCGAACTTGGCGGCGGGCAGGCGCGGATTGACCGCCAGCATGAGAGCGGAAAACTGACAGCCAGAGAACGCGTTGCGCTTCTGCTGGACAAGGGCAGTTTTGTGGAGTTGGACAAGTTTGTCGTCCACCGCTGCAAAGACTTCGGAATGGAGGACAAAAAGTTCCTCGGAGACGGCGTTATTACGGGCTACGGAACCGTGAACGGCAAAAAGATTTTCGTTTTCGCGCAGGATTTCACCGTTTTCGGCGGCTCGCTCGGAATGGTTCAGGGCAGAAAAATTTGCAAAATTATGGATATGGCGGTTGAAACCGGCGCGCCCGTGGTCGGACTGAACGATTCGGGCGGCGCGCGCATACAGGAAGGCGTTGAATCACTTGCGGGATACGGCGAGATTTTCCAGAGAAACGCGCTCGCTTCGGGCGTTATTCCGCAAATATCCGCCATTATGGGTCCCTGCGCCGGCGGCGCGGTGTATTCGCCCGCGATGACGGACTTTATTCTTATGTCGAAAGACACGAGTTATATGTTCATCACGGGTCCCGATGTCATAAAAGCCGTAACGCATGAGGAAGTTAATTCCGAAGACCTTGGCGGCGCGATGGTTCACAACTCCAAAAGCGGAGTCGCGCACTTTGCCTCCGCAAATGACGAGGAATCCATTGAAGTAATCAAGGAGTTGCTCTCTTTTCTGCCGTCAAACAACATGGAAGACCCGCCCGAACAGCCGTGCGATGACCCCGCCGACAGAGCCACCGGTGAAATCGCGGACATGATTCCCGAAAATCCGAACAAGCCCTACGATATGAAGGAGATTATAAGGCGCGTTGTTGATGACACGCACTTTTTTGAGGTTCAGGAGCATTTCGGGCGGAACATGGTTGTCGGCTTCGCGCGCGTGGAGGGCAGGGTTGTTGGTGTTGTGGGCAATCAGCCGATGGTTCTCGCGGGCTGCCTTGATATAGACGCTTCGGTCAAAGCGGCGCGGTTTGTAAGGTTTTGCGACTGTTTCAACATTCCGCTTCTGACTCTTGTTGACGTTCCGGGCTTCCTTCCGGGAACAACCCAGGAGTGGGGCGGAATCATAAGGCACGGCGCGAAACTGCTTTACGCCTACTGCGAGGCAACCGTGCCGAGGGTAACGGTCATAACAAGAAAAGCGTATGGCGGCGCGTATGATGTTATGTCTTCCAAGCACATCAGGGGAGACGTCAATCTGTCTTATCCCGGCGCGGAAATCGCGGTTATGGGTTCGGAGGGCGCGGTGAACATCATTTCGCGCTCGCAAATCACCGAAGCGAAGGATCCGGATGCGGAGAGGGCGAAACTGACCGAGGAATACAAAAACAACTTCGCAAACCCCTACCGTGCGGCGGAGTTTGGATTTATTGACCGCATAATCCTGCCCGAAGACACGAGAAAAAGCGTTGTTTCCGCATTCAAAATGCTTGACGGAAAAAGGAAGGCAAATCTGCCGAGAAAGCACGGGAACATTCCTCTTTAAGCGGGCGGTTTTCTCAAATGTTCGGCAAAATACTGATAGCAAACAGAGGGGAAATCGCGGTAAGGATAATCAGGGCTTGCCGCGAGATGGGCATCGGCACGGTTGCCGTTTACTCTGACGCGGACAGAGGCGCGGCGCATGTTTCCCTTGCCGACCAAGCCGTTCACATCGGCGGCTCAAAACCGGCCGAAAGCTATCTGGACATTGAAAAAATCATAGATGCCTGCAAAAAAACGGGCGCCGAAGCGGTTCATCCGGGCTTCGGATTTCTTTCAGAAAAAGAGAGCTTTGCCGCCGCGTGTGAAAAAGCCGGCATAGTTTTCATAGGGCCGCCTGCTCAAACCATCAGGCAGATGGGCGATAAAATAACCGCGAGAAACATCGCCATGAAAGCGAAAGTTCCCCTTGTTCCCGGTTCCAAAGGCGCGGTGGAAGATTCTGAAGCGGAGAAAGTGGCGAAGGAAATCGGCTACCCGCTCATGATAAAAGCGTCTGCGGGCGGCGGCGGCAAGGGAATGCGGCTTGTTAAAGATCCGGCGGAGTTTGAAAGCTCGCTCAGAATGGCTAAAAGCGAAGCGCTTTCGGCTTTCGGGGACGACTCGGTTTTCATAGAGCGTTTTGTTGAAAAACCGCGCCACATTGAGATTCAAATAATCGCGGACGGGCACGGCAATGTTCTGCATCTTTTTGAACGCGAGTGCTCCATTCAGCGCAGGCACCAGAAGGTTATTGAGGAGGCGCCGAGCGGGTTTATTTCCGAATCAACGCGCAAAAAAATGGGCGAAGTGGCGGTTGACATCGCGGGAGCGGTTTCCTACGAGGGCGCGGGCACGGTTGAGTTCATAATGGACCCCAAGCAGAACTTTTATTTCCTTGAAATGAACACCCGCATACAGGTTGAGCATCCCGTAACGGAGATGGTAACGGGTTTTGACATCGTAAAGTGGATGATACGCATCGCGGACGGTGAGAAACTTCCCTTCAAGCAGAGCGACCTCAAAATAAACGGGCATGCGGTTGAGTGCAGGATTTACGCCGAAGACCCGGAGATGAATTTTCTTCCCGCGCCGGGGCCGATTGATTATGTAAAAACCCCGGACGGGCCCGGCATCAGGGACGATTCGGCGATTTTCAGCGGTTGCGAGGTTACTTCTTTCTACGACCCGATGCTTTCCAAACTCGCTGTTTGGGCTGAAACACGCGAGCAGGCGATAAAAAAGATGGAAGCCGCGCTCGGTGAATACATGGTTCTCGGCACAAAAACCAATATCGGTTTTCTCATACGCGTTATGCGCAACGAAGAGTTTATGAAAGCCGACATAGACACCGGATTTATAGAAAGGCATCCCGAACTTCTGTCGCCCGGAGATGGCGGCAGGAACAAAGCGGCTATTGCCGCGGCGCTGGCGCTTCATTTTGGTCCCGTTGAGACTGAGCAGGCCGGAAAAGCCAAATCGGATTCCCGCTGGAAGCATTTTGCCCGCAGAGTGGGCGTTTTGAGGAGCGGATACGGGGGCTGGGGCTGATGAAATACATTCTCAAACTCGGCGATGAGAAGTTTCGCGTCAATGTTGAAGAGGAAAACGGGCGCGCGGTTGTGGAATCGGGCGATTTTTCTTCAACCGTTGACTTTGCAAGGATTGACCCCGCGCTTGTTTCCATCGTTTCTGATGAACACGGCTCGTTTACCGCCGGGGTTGTCAAAAAAGGCAAAAAGGTTCAGGTGTTCTGTGAGGGAACGCTTTATGAGTTTGAATCCGTTACGGAAAGGGAGCTGTCCGCAAGCGGAGAGGACGGCGGGTTGCAAATTTCCTCGCCCATGCCGAGCAGGGTTGTGAAAATACTCAAAAACGAAGGCGATTCAGTAGATCAGGACGAAGGCGTAATTGTTGTTGAAGCAATGAAAATGGAAAGCGAATTAAAAGCGTCCGTTGCCGGAAAAATAAAAGAAATTAAAGTGAAAGAAGGCGATGCAGTGGAAAGCGGCGCGGTTTTGGTTGTGTTGGAAGGGGGGTGAGGGGTTAGTTTCTTAAATAGCCCTTTTTTCTAATCATCTCTTCTACTGGTATTTCGTCGCTTTCCATTCTCTGTTTGATTTCTTTTATCAGATTTTCTACAACATCTATTTTTATATCAGAAAGAGAATTGTTTCCTCGTTTTTGTTTCCTTAATACATAAATATTGTCTATTTGAGATGTTTCTATATCTACATCGCTTTTGACATCATATGTTTCAGCGACTATGAAAAACAAACATTTAGGATTTCCATTTTTAATTTTTTCTGCTGTTGCAACGCTTCCTTCAAGCATTGTTTTATCTAAATATGTCTTGCACTCTATGCACACAATAGGAATGGAGACATCATGGGGTTCATCATCTATTGTCAAGGTAATTTTTTTGTAAATTCCTACATCTTGGTCTTTTTCGTTTAGTTTTACCTTAAGATCGTTTTTAAAAGACTCTTTATTTGTGTAGTGAAAATACAAACTGCTATATGCCTTCACGTTGCCATATTGTAGTGTTTCGTTGCCAAATGTCTTTTTAAGGACTTGGCAAATAAACTCCTCAAGAATAGTCGACTCAAGTTTTGATTGGGATGAGAAATAAGTTCCCCTTTTTTTAGTGTTCAGAACTTTGGCGGAATCTTTGTAAGTGTTCAGAGCTTTTACTGCTACGGTTAAATTTCGGGGTAAGTTTTTGTTAAGAGATGCGTTGAATTCTTTGTATGGATTGAAAAACTTTTGAATATGACTCTTGTTTTTTTTGGACAGAATATTTTTTCCATGTATGAAAGATTTGCCCAACTCTTCCAGAAATTTAATCTGCTTTTGATTTAGAATTTGACTTTCCTTTTTGTTCAGTTTTTTCAAACAACAATGAATTTGCTCTTTTGTCTGCTGCCTCACAATAAGTTTTGGATATATCTATACCCAGATATGAACGATTAGTCTTTTTTGCAACTGCTGTTGTTGTTCCGACACCATTAAATGGGTCAAGTATCAAATCTCCCCGGAAACTGAACAATTTGATGGCTCGTGTTGCTATTTCTTCGGGGAACATAGCCGGATGTCCGTATTTTTTCATTTTGCGTTCGGGAGCGACAGACCACTTTCCTACAACCCATTTTTTGAACTCATCCGCGCTGATGTCTATATTTTTTGAATCTCCTTCTTTTTTCATATCTCCCTTGCAAAATATCTCAATGAACTCCCAAGTATATTTTAAATACGGACTGCTAGGACTTTTCCAACTTCCCCAAGCTGTGTATTTGCAGTTGTAATTATTTTTTTCCCACATGATTTCGCCTTTCCATATCATTTTTTTATCCATGAAATACTTGCTTATTATGTGATGGCTTGGGATGTAATCGGAAAAGAGCGGTTGAATATTAACAATTATTCTCCCGCCGTATTTCAAAACCCTTATGCACTGATCAAACACTTTGAAAAGTTTGTCAAAGTATTCGTTCCAATCGTAATCATCGTTTGTTTGATTGTAAGCCAGCCCGAAATTGTAAGGCGGTGAAGTGAAAACCATATCAACGCAGTTGTCGGGGAGTTTTGACAAAACCTTTTTGCTATCTCCGCAGACGATTTTGTCAACAAACTTCTTTGGCACTTCGTTGTTGGTTTTCTTAAAAGTATTGCCCTTTGCGTAGAAGTGTTTGCCTCTTTGTTTTTCTTTTTCGGCGCGGTTTTTTACTTTTCTCTCTTTGTTGTAGCCGACATAAAGCCTTTTTTTGCCCTTGAGACCATAACTCTTGATGTTTCTTACGGCGTCAAGTGTGGCTGTAAGTGGTCCATTACCACTTGCTTTGGTCAATTTGGAAACAATTTTTTCCATTCGGGAAAAGTCAACTTGCTTTAATTGGATTTCAATTGACTTTCCGTTGGGAATAATCCTCACTTCATCGGGTTTGAAGTGCTGATTGAACTGCTGAACAAGGTTTTTGTCTGTGCTTGAAAGTGGTTTTACTGGTAGCGTTATTTCTTTAAACATTCTGCCCGACCGCATAAGTCAGAATGGCTTACTCCACACAGTATAGCACTCCGCCAAACAAGTTTCAATTTCCCATGTTCCCTTTACTTTTTTTCTTTCCCTCACACCCCCTACATCTCCGTTTTAACTACTCCACATTCTCACTTAAAATACGGAATTATCTCTTTCGCGTAGGTTTCAAGCGCTTTTTCGGGGTCGGGGCTGAAACGGTAGAATAGCACGAAGTTTCTTACGCCTTTGTCTATAAATGCTTCAATCCTTTTAATGCAGTCGTCTTTTGAACCCGTGATTGTGAAGTCCATAATCGCTTCGCGCGGGAAAAACTGCCCGATTTCGCGGAAACGCGCTCTGCCTTCGGTGTCCTGCGGCACTATGTTGAAATAGTTAAGCCCCTTGTATTCATCGGGAATTTTCACATCGTAGCCCGCCGCTTCCAGCTGTTCCTGCATAATCAGCACATATTTGAACGGCTCCAAAGTTTTGTATGCCTCGTCCTCGTTCTCTCCAAGAGAGGTGAAAACCCACAGCGCGGGATCAATTTCGTCCCTGTCCCTCCCGGCTTTGTCGGCGGCGGAATGGATGTCGCCCAGATATTTTTCATAAAGAGACGGGTTCAAATCAATCGGCAGCCAGCCGTCTCCCATTTCTCCGGTCAGCGCAAGCCCCTTTGGCGTGTGAGTGGCG